>JAFAEU010000155.1 GCA_023423855.1 Pseudomonadota bacterium
TCTGCCAGCTGAGCGCGCGGTTCGCGGGCACGAAGGCGGCGGTCGAGCCGTCGGCGGCGATCTTCACGCTGCCGGCCGGGCCTGCGGCATTGGGCAGGTTGCTCGGCACCGACATCGGCTGGGCCACCGGACGGCGGCCGCCGCGGAAGCTGCCGTACGCGCGCACCAGGTTCGCCTGCACGATCTGGTAGTGCGCGATGTCGTAGACGCGGCCGCTGCCGCGGGTCTTGCGCACGCCGCCGGGCACCTGCAGGTTGTACGGCTGCTGGTTGTCGCCGCGGTCGCGGCTGGTCTGGTTGCGGGTCACGATCAGGGCGAGGTCGTTGCTCCGCAGCCAGTTGCGCAGCGAGGTTTCGTTGATGCCCTCGGCGGTGAGGATGGCGCGCTCGGGAGAGGGGATGGCGGGATGCGAGGTCGCCGGCGGGGGCGTGCGCGCCACGACTTCGACGGCCTCGAGCTCCCAGAGGTTGCCGTCGTAGGTGACACGGCCGACGTTGCCCCACCAGGACACGGACTTGCGGATCCCGGCGGTCAATTCGGTGCCGGCGACGAACATCCCGGAGGCATCCGTACGGAGCTGGTGCAGGCGCAGGGAGGAGGAGCCCTGGAAGTCTGCCTCCGGCGAGGGCGTGTAGGTGGCCACCATGTCGCCCGTGGTCAGCGGCAGCGGGTTGCGAAAGCGCCCGCCGGGCAGGCCGCCTGCGCCTGACGGGGGGCTGGCGTTGCTGATGACCATCTGCTCGGCGTTGAGCGTCGGCGCGCCGGTGAAGCGCACGATCTGGTTGGTCGTGCCTTCGCCGAATTCGCGGGCGTAGATGCCGAAGTAGGTGCCCGGCGACACCGGGTTCTCGCGGATGTGGAAGATGCCGGCGTCCATCCGGATCTCCTTGCTGTTCTGGTAGAGCGACGCGTCGGTGAGGTCCGACAGGGCCTGGTCGTCCTGGAACGAACGCGGCAGGTAGCGTCCCTCGCCCGACAATTCCTGGCGGCCGATGTGGTTCAGGGTGAGTTCGTCGGTCCCGTCCTGGTTCATCTGCCAGGGCGTGAACAGGTTGTAGGTGAAGCCGTTGACCCGGCCGTAGGCGGTCGTCGTCTCCTGCCGGCGCTCGGGGAAGGTGTCGCGGACCAGTCCGACGCGGGTGGCGTTCGACGCTTCGCTCGAGTAGTTGAACGGGTCGTACTCGTACCCGAGGTAGATGACGCCGTCCTGCTGCTGGTCCTGCTGGAGGTGGTCCCAGCGGGTGAAGATGATCCGGCCGTAGCTGTCGATGATCGGGCTGAACGCGCCGCTGGGCGTGTGGTTGAGGATGGTCAGGCTGCCGCTGGACGGGTTGAGCCGGTAGATGCCGGTGATGGTCGGCGTGCTTTCGTACTCGTCCAGGTTGGGGTAGAGGTGGGCCTCGCCGCGGCGAGGCCGGTCCGACGTGAACAGGATGTCTCCGTCGCTGGTGTAGAGCGGGGACACGTTGTTGTAGTTCGCCGGCTGGTTGGCGACCTTGGTGATGCGCGCGGTCTCGCCGCGCCCGAGCCCGGTCACCTCGTAAATTTGCCACTTCGAGTTGATCGAGTCGTACTGCTGGACCGGGGCGCCGATCACCATGCTGAAGATCGCCTTGGTGCCGCTCCAGTGCACCGTGGGCTCGCGCACCGCGATGGCATTGGCGCCCTGGAAGCCGTCCATGCCATACCCGGCTTCCCGGGTCAGGTTGCGCAGGGTGCCGTCGGCATAGCGGATCATCAGGTCGCCGCCGCGCGGCGTCGAACCCAGGCCCGGCTGGTGGTTGGAGAACGTGGACAGCCGGCTGGCGAACGGGTCTCCCATGGGAGTGGGGACCTGGGTCACGAACAGGATCGGGTTGGAAATGGCCTTGGCGGCCGGCTGTGCCTGGGCCGCCTGCCGCTGTGGCTGCCATGAAAGCGTGATGTCGGTCACATCGTCGCGCGAAGCTTTGCCGACGGAAGAATCGACGGGCAACTGCCCGGCCGAACAGGCGGCCAGCATGCCGGCAAGGCCGGCCAATACGGGGAGTAGGGCGGTCCGGAACGTGTTTCTCATGGGAATTCTGCTACCTGCCAGATGATGTTTGACTGGACGAGCAGATGTTTCCGGACGCTTCCCTGCGTTCCTGTCCGGCACGGGGAAACCGGCCGGACCCATGTCCGGGGACGTGGGTCGGAACCATCCGATCGTTGCGTCTTTCCCCTGAGAAGACGCGCGGATCATATGCGTCAAGTCCGCTTTGCGGCGAAATACACGCTGAACGCGGAAACCGGTCAAGCCAATGCCGGCAAAAGGTGACCCGTGGCCGGAAACGTGGCGCGCGGCGCCGGACGGATCACGCCTGAAATGGGACAGGCGTCCGGGAGTGCGCACCCGGGCAAGGCCGGCGCGAATGGGCGTGCCGCAGGGCGGCCACGACGAGTGCCCCCGACGGGAGCATGGATCGCCGGCGACGGCGGTTGGGTCGGGTGACGGGCCGGTCCGGCCTAGGCGACGACGGGGCTGGTGCCGCCTTCTCTCCGGCCGTGCCGGGCGGTTCCGGCGGGAACTAGCGGTTCCGGTAGGAAACCGTCAGGTACCAGACGTTCTGGCGGCTGTCCCCGAACAGCCCGTTGTCCTCGCGGCGGTAGTGCACGTACTGCACGGCGCTGCTCCAGTGCCGCGACCAGGTCTTGTCCAGGCCCAGGCCCAGGCGCAGGTCGTCGGTTTCCCGGCCGATTTCGGGGAAGCGGGAGCGGGTTGCGTCGACGAAGCTCCGCAGGTCCAGGGTGGTCGTCAGCCGGTAGGAGAACTGGAACACCGCGCCGCGGCGGGTCTCGTCGAAGGACGAGGTGTCGACGTAGTCGACGCGATCGTAGTAGGGGCCGATGCTGAAGGCGGCGCGTTCGCCCGTGTACGCATAGGCGAAGTTGGCGCTGCTCTCCTCGTAGATCGACGAGTCGATGCCCGAGGACGCGCTCGTGAGGCTGTCCGGCACGGCAACGGCCTGTCCGATGCCGTCGATCGCCGCACTGGCCGAGTCCGACAACTGCCTGGCGGCTCCCAGCGTCAGGGTGCTGCGCTCGCCCAAGCGCCATTGCGCGCTGGCGCGCAGCATCGGGTGGGAGGCTGAAGTGCCGTCGGCGTAGTCCACCCAGGTATGGCCGGCATCCAGGCCGAAGCCGACCCGGGCCAGTTGCTTCTGGTAGCGGAGATAGGCGTCGTAGCGGCGATAGTCGCGGGCGATCAGGTCGTGGTCGAAGTCGACGTCCTGGCCGCGCACGCTCATGGTCACGCTGCTCGTGGGGTCCAGTTCGCGGATGGCATGCAGCGCGGCGCTGATACGCTGCGATTCGAACTCGTCGGCATCCTCGGCGCTGCTGTCGATCAAGCGCAGCTCGAACCGGCCCTGGATGGCGCGGTTCCAGTTGAAATAGACGTTCGGCCCGAGCGACAGCACGTTCACGCGCTGGCGGTTGTCGACCGTGTCCGGCGCGAACTGGTCGATCGGCCGCATCTCCAAGCTGTCCTCGATCGTGAAGCTCATCGTCTCGGGGACGAAGAACCAGTTCAGCCGGCCCGCGAGGCTGGTCTCGAAAGCGTTGGACTGGGGGCCGTCCACGTAGTTCCAGTATTCGAAGCGGCCGCCGAAATTCGCCTGCACGGTCGAGGTCTCTTCCGAGACGACGAACCCGAAGCCCGCCCGCAGCGAACTCGAGTCCATGGGTTCGGTGGACGACATCAGCACGTTGTCGTCGACCTCGAAGCCCACGTCGACCGCGTAGTCGATGCGGACCGCGTGGGCCTGCAACGGCAGGGTGGCCAGGAGGGCGACGTACGCGGAGAGGAGCTTCCTGCGGGTTCTCATGGTGGTGCCTCCTTCCCGTCGCGGCCGATCAGTAGATGTTGTTGAACACGACGCCCGCGAGCTTCCCCGGATCGAAGCTCGACGCAGCTTCGTCGATGCGGTCGACGGTGACCTGTCCGTAGCCGGCGACGACCACGATCAGGTCGGCGAGGTCGGACAGGATCCTCGCGTCCGGCGAATTGAGCACCGGCGGGCTGTCCAGGATCAGGTAGCGGTTGGGATGGGTGCCGCGCAGCGAATCGATCATCATGCGCATGCGGCTCGAACTGAAGTACTCGCCGGCGGTTTCGCGTGGGGTTCCGCTCGGGATCAGCCGCAGGCGCGCCAACCCCGTGTCGTACTGGATCGCCGACAGGTCGGTGATGCTGCCATCGAGGTAATCCATCATGCCGCCGTTGGCGACATCGACGCCGAGCGCCCCGTTCTGGGCCGGGTGCAGCGCGTCGCAGTCGACGAGCAGCGCGGTCTTGGTTTCGTCGAACGCGAATGCGGCGGCGAGGTTGCGCGCGACGAAGCTGCCGCCGCACCCCTGCTGCACGGGCGCGACCAGGGTGATGAAGTTGCGCTCCTGGCCGAGCGCCAGCAGCTTGGTGCGCAATCCGCGAAAGGCATCGGCCTGGGCGCGCACGGAATCATTGCGGTGGATCAGCTTGCGCTCCTCGAGCGCGCGCGGCGTCAGCGGATGCAGCGTTCCGTCGGCGCGGGTGATGGAGCGGGAGTCCGCTTCACCCGCGACGGGGGCGTTCAGCGCATCACGACTTGCATTCACGATCTGCTCCATGGAAACGGTTCGGGCGGCCCTGGCGCCAGGCTCAGCCGTTGGACATCTTGTAGGCGTAGGTGAACGCGTAGAGCAGCAGGACGGCCAGTACCAGTGCGGTGCCGATCGCCATGTTCACGAGTTGTCTGCGACGTTCGCGCGGCGACGGGTAGGCGGGGATTGTCGCCAGCAGCGCATACCGGCCCTTCGATTCGATCAGCTGCGGGCTGCGCACGCGCGGGTCGAAGCGGACCAGCAGCCAAAGCAGGCCGAGCGGGACGGCGATCGCGGCCAAGAGGCCCGCGGCCGCGATGTGCATGAATCGCAGGCCGATGGGCCGGAGCGGCATCGTCGCGGGATCCTGCACGCGCAGGGTCAGGCCGCGGTTCTCCTGGTCGAGTCCCATCGAGACACGGGCGTTCTCGCGGCGGCGCAGCAGGTCCTGGTAGATCTCGCGATTGACCTCGTAGTCGCGGGTCAGTTCGGAGAGCACGCTTTCCGATGCGGCGATGCGGCGGCTACGGTCGAGTTCGTCGCTGAGCAGGCTTTCGGCGACGCCCATGCGCGAGCGCGTCGCCGCGACCTCGCGCCTGGCCTGCGCGAGCTGGCTGCGAAGCTCCTGGTACAGCGGATTGAGCCGCGAATCCTCGGATCCGGTCGCCGACTGGCCGGACGCCGCGCGATTGCGCTCCTGCTCCAGCTGGCGCTGGACGTCTTCCATCTGGTGGCGGACGCGGGTGACATCGGGATGGCGCTCGGTGAACGTCAGCAGCAGGCGGTCGAGTTCGGCCTGCAGTTCGATCAGCTGCGTGCGATACAGCGTCTCCCGCGTCTGCACCGAAGTGACGGCGGACTCGCCGGACAGCTGCGACACGATCGAGGCTTCCCGCGATTCCTGCTCAAGCAGGGACATGCGCGTTTGCTCCACCTGCGAGCGCAAGGCCGATATCCGCGAGTGGACGTCCGTCGCGCTGCCGGGTTGCGCATCGGCATTGCGGGAGCGGTAACTCTGCAGGTTGTTCTCGGCGTCGGTGAGCTTGCGGTGGTACTCGGTCACCTGCTTGTCGATGAACTCGTACGCTTCGCGACTCTCCCGTTCCTTGGTGGCCAGCGTTTCGCTGATGAACAGGGACCCCAACTTGTCGGTGACGCGATAGGCGCGCTCGGGATCGCTGTCGCGATAGGTGATCTGGACGAGGTCCGCGCGCGGGCTGGTGACGAGCGTGCGGCCCTGGATGTCCTCCATCAGGCGGTCCTTCTGCACCGCGCTGAGGTTGCCGTCACGGTTCCAGCCGCCGGTATCGACGATCTCCGACAGGACCTTGCGGCCATACACGATCTGGCGCGCCATGCCGGCGCGATCGGTGACGCCGGTCGGGACGGCGCGGCCTTCGAGCAGTGGCTGGATGATGTCGCTCTCCTGCGCGAGGATCGTCACGGACACCTGGTAGTTCCTGGCGACCACGAACAGGCCCAGCACGAAGGTCAGCGCGGCGAGTGCGGCGAAGATGCCCGTCAGCAGGACGATGCGCCGGCGCCCCTCCTTGAGGACGAGCTTGGCGTACTCGATCGGGGAAACGTCCGGTTTCGCAGGCCCGAGCGCGATCGGCCTCTGGGGAACCGGCAAGGTGTTGGGCGACATCAGAACGCGCGCTCCGGCACGGTGATGACGTCACCCGGCGCCACCGTGAAATTGGTCGACAGGTCGCCGCGGTTGATGATCTTGTCCAGGCGAACGGCGTAGCTCGTGGTTTCGCTTCCGCTCTTGCGATAGAGGCTGGAGCGGTCCGGCGCCGCGAACTCGGTCACGCCGCCCGCGGCCAGCACCGCGTCGAGGATGGTCATGCCCTGCCGGTAGGGGATCGAGATCGGCGTGCGCACCGCGCCCGTCACGCGCACGCGCGAGAGGTACTCGTGGCTGCGCAGGTCGGTGAGGATCACCGCGACCTGCGGGTCGCGCACGTAGGTCGAGAGTTTTTCCTGGATGTCGGCGGCCACCTGGCTCGGCGTGCGCCCGCCGGCCATCACGTCGCCGATCAGCGGCACCGAGATCTTGCCGTCCGGCCGCACGGGAACGTTGATGCCCAGTTCGGGGTTGCGCCAGACGGTGACCTGGACGATGTCGTCGACGCCGATCGCGTAATCCTCGACCGACGCCTGGTTCGGCGCCGGCGGCGCCTCGGCCAGTCCGCCGCCGCTGGCGCAGGCTGCCACCGCGACGGCGAGCAGCAACGCAATCACCTGCCTGAACATGCGCATCCGGGATTCCCCATTCTCTTCCAATGCCATTGATAACGTGGAATGACCGCGACATCGGTCATGGCGGGATCGTTCAGACCCGGTGGTACGCCCGGTACCACTCCACGAACCGCGCAATGCCGGTCTCGATCGGCGTCGACGGCTGGTAGCCGGTGTCCCGCCGCAGCGCCTCGACGTCGGCCTCGGTATCGGGCACGTCTCCGGGCTGCATCGGCAGCAGGTTCTTCTCGGCCTTGCGGCCCAGGCAGTCCTCGAGGACCTCGATGTAGCGCAGCAGCTGCACCGGCTGGTGGTTGCCGATGTTGTAGACGCGCCAGGGCGCGCTCGAGGAGCCGGGGTTGGGCTGCAGCGGGTCGTAGCCGGGATCGGGGCCGGGGACCCTGTCGAGGGTGCGGATCACGCCCTCGACGATGTCGTCGACGTAGGTGAAGTCGCGGCTGTGGTGGCCGTGGTTGAAGACGTCGATCGGCCGGCCTTCGAGGATGTTCTTCGTGAACAGGAACAGCGCCATGTCCGGCCGGCCCCAGGGGCCGTAGACGGTGAAGAAGCGCAGGCCGGTGGTCGGCAGGTCGAACAGGTGGCTGTAGGTGTGCGCCATCAGCTCGTTGGCCTTCTTGGTGGCCGCGTACAGGCTGACCGGGTGGTCGACGCTGTCCTCCACCGCGAACGGCAGCTTGCGGTTGGCGCCGTAGACCGAACTCGACGAGGCGTAGACCAGGTGCTCGACGCCGCCGTGGCGGCAGGCCTCGAGGACGTTGGTGAAGCCGACGATGTTGCTGTCGATGTAGGCGTGCGGATTCTCCAGCGAGTAGCGCACGCCAGCCTGCGCGGCGAGGTTGACCACGCGCTGCGGGCGGAAGTTGGCGAACGCGCGCTCCAGCGTGCCGCGGTCCTCCAGCGCGCCCTTCACGAACGAGAACCCCGGCACCGGCAGCAGGCGGTCCAGGCGCGCCTGCTTCAGCGCCGGGTCGTAGTAGCTGTTGAGGTTGTCGAAGCCCAGCACCTCGTCGCCGCGTTCGGCCAGGCGGTGGCTGAGGTGCGAGCCGATAAAGCCCGCAGCGCCGGTGACCAGGATGCGCATGGCGTCTTCCCCCGGAGTGTCAGAGGCAGCCGTCGACGCGGTCGCGCGGCAGCGCGCGCTTCACGTCGAACAGGACCGCGCCCGGCTTGCCGAACGCGCGCACGCCGTCGGCGCCCAGGGCGATGAACTCGCGATGGGCGACGGCGAGGATGACCGCGTCGTAACCGCCGGCTTCCGGTTCCGCGACCGGCGAGATGCGGTACTCGTGGCTGGCCTGCGCCGGCGACACCCAGGGATCGTGCACGTCGACGTCGACGCTGTAGGTGCGCAGTTCGTCGATGATGTCGGTGACGCGGGTGTTGCGCAGGTCCGGGCAGTTCTCCTTGAACGCCAGGCCGAGGATCAGCACCTTCGCGCCCGAGGTCTGCAGCCCGCGCTGCTGCATCAGCTTGACCACGCGCTGGGCGACGTGGGCGCCCATGGAATCGTTGATGCGGCGGCCGGCGAGGATCACCTCGGGGTGGTAGCCGATCTGCTGCGCCTTGTGGGTCAGGTAGTACGGGTCGACGCCGATGCAGTGGCCGCCGACCAGGCCCGGGCGGAACGGCAGGAAGTTCCACTTGGTGCCGGCGGCCTCGAGCACCTCGTGGGTGTCGATGCCCATGCGCCCGAAGATCAGCGACAGCTCGTTGATCAGGGCGATGTTGACGTCGCGCTGGGTGTTCTCGATGACCTTCGCCGCTTCCGCGACGCGGATGCTGGAGGCCTTGTGGGTGCCGGCGGTGATGATGCTGGCGTACAGCGCGTCGACGAAATCGGCCGCCTCGGCCGTGGAGCCGGAAGTCACCTTCAGGATCGTCTCCAGCCGGTGCTCCTTGTCGCCGGGGTTGATGCGTTCGGGGCTGTAGCCGGCGCTGAAGTCCTGGTTGAACGCCAGGCCCGACTCGCGCTCGATGATCGGCACGCAGACCTCTTCGGTGGCGCCGGGATACACCGTCGATTCGAAGATCGCCACGCCGCCGCGCGCGATCGCCCTGCCGACGGTCCGGCTCGCGGACTCCAGCGGGCGCAGGTCGGGACGCTTGTAGTCGTCGATCGGCGTGGGTACGGTGACGATGAAGACATTGCAGCCCTTCAGGTCGGCCGGGTCGGCCGAGCAGGCGAGCCGGGTCGAGGCCTTCAGTTCCTCCTCCGACATCTCCAGCGTGTGGTCGTGGTGGCGGCGCAGTTCATCGACGCGCGCGGCGTCGATGTCGAAGCCGACGGTCGGATACCTGCGGCCGAA
>JAFAEU010000158.1 GCA_023423855.1 Pseudomonadota bacterium
GCCTTGGGCAGGCCCGCCAGCGCGGCGACCTGCAGGCCGAAGCTGCGGTTCGCCGGGCCGTCCTTCACCGCGTGCATGAACACCAGGGTCTCGCCGCCGTGGCCGTCGTGGTGCTCGACCGCGTCCAGGTGCACGTTGGCGATGCCGCTGCCGGGTTCGGCGAGCGCGGTCAGTTCGAAATAGTGGGTCGCGAACAGGGTGTAGCTGCGGTTGTTCGCCGCCAGGTGCCGCGCGCTGGCCTCGGCCAGGGCGAGGCCGTCGTAGGTCGAGGTGCCGCGGCCGATCTCGTCCATCAGCACCAGCGACTGCTCGCTGGCGTGGTGCAGGATGTAGCTGGTCTCGGCCATCTCGACCATGAAGGTCGACTGGCCCTTGGCGAGGTCGTCGCCGGCGCCGATGCGGGTGAGGATGCGGTCGATCGGGCCGATCTGCGCCTTCGCCGCGGGCACGAAGCTGCCGATGTGCGCGAGCAGCACGATCAGCGCGTTCTGGCGCATGTAGGTGCTCTTGCCGCCCATGTTCGGGCCGGTGATGACCAGCATGCGGCGGTCGTCGCCGAGCACGAGGTCGTTGGGCTCGAACGGCTCGTCGCGCACGGCCTCCACCACCGGGTGGCGGCCGCGTTCGATGCGGATGCCCGGTTCGGGCGACAGCGCCGGGCGCGACCAGTCCAGCGCCTGCGCGCGTTCGGCGAATGCGGCCAGCACGTCGAGTTCGCTGAGCGCGGCGGCGCACTGCCTGAGCGGTTCGAGCCGCGCGTTGAGCGCGTCGAGCAGGTGTTCGTACAGCAGGCGCTCGCGGGCGAGGGCGCGTTCGCGCGCCGACAGCACCTTGTCCTCGAACTGCTTGAGCTCTTCGGTGATGTAGCGCTCGGCGCCGGTCAGCGTCTGCCGCCGCGTGTAGTGCGCGGGCGCCTTCGCCGACTGGCCCTTGCTGATCTCGATGAAGTAGCCGTGGACGCGGTTGTAGCCGACCTTCAGCGTCGGGATGCCGGTCGCCTCCTTTTCGCGTGTTTCCAGGTCGACGAGGAATTGATCGGCGTTGCTGCTGAGCTGGCGCAGCTCGTCGAGCTCGGCGTCGTAGCCGTCGGCGAAAACGCCGCCGTCGCGCGCCAGCACCGGCGGTTGCTCGACCAGCGCCTCGGACAGCAGCGCGGCTTCGGCGGCGTGTTCGCCGAGCGCCTCGGACAGTTCGCGCAGGCGCGGCGAATCCAGCGGCGTCATCACGTCGCGAAGTCCCGGCAACATCGCCAGGCCGTCGCGCAGCGTCGACAGGTCGCGCGGGCGCGCCGAGCGCAGCGCGATGCGCGAGAGGATGCGTTCGAGGTCGCCGAGCGCACGGAAACGTTCGCGCAGCGCCTCGTCGCCGCGGCCGCCAATCAGCGTCGCCACCGCGTCGTGGCGCATCGCGACGGTGTCGCGCTCGCGCAGCGGCCGGTGCAGCCAGCGCCGCAGCAGGCGCCCGCCCATCGGCGAGACGGTGGCGTCGAGCACGCCGAGCAGGGTGTGGCGGGTGTCGCCGTCGACGCGGGTGTCGAGTTCGAGGTGGCGGCGGGTGGCGGCATTCATCGCGATCGCGCCGTCGCCGCTCTCCACCGAAATCGAGGTCAGGTGCGGCAGGCGCTGCTTCTGCGTCTCCTCGACGTAGCCGAGCAGGGCGCCCGCGGCGGCGATCGCCAGCGGCCGGTCCTCGATGCCGAAGCCGGTCAGGTCATGCAGGCCGAAGAACTGCAGCAGCTGGCGGCGCCCGGAGTCGGGATCGAACAACCACGGCGCGCGCCGGCGCAGGCCGCTGCGTTCGAGCGCCGCGGCCGGCCAGCCGTCCTCGTCCGGGAGCAGCACCTCGGCCGGCTCCAGGCGCGACAGCTCGGCCTCCAACTGCTCGTCGCCCGCCACCTCGTTGACCAGGAAGCGGCCGCCGGCGAGATCCGCCCAGGCCAGGCCGTAGCCGGCCTTGCCGCGCGCGATGGCCAGCAGCAGCGTGTCGCGGCGCTCGTTGAGCAGGGCCTCGTCGGTCACCGTGCCCGGGGTGACGATCCGCACCACCTTGCGTTCGACCAGACCCTTGGCCAGCGCCGGATCGCCGATCTGCTCGCAGATCGCCACCGACTCGCCCAGCGCCACCAGCCGCGCCAGGTAACCCTCCGCCGAATGATGCGGCACCCCGGCCATCGGGATCGGCTGCCCGGCCGACGCGCCGCGCTGGGTCAGGGTGATGTCGAGCAGCCGCGCCGCCTTGCGCGCGTCATCGAAGAACAGCTCGTAGAAGTCGCCCATCCGGAAGAACAGCAGGACGTCGGGATGCTCCGCCTTGGCGGCGAAGAACTGCTTCATGAGGGGCGTATGGCTGGGCGACGACATGGCGGGACGGTGGCGGGGGGCGCACAGTTTGCCTGAGGCCGGACCGGATGCCGCGGACGCCATCTCCGGGGACATGCGCAAGCGCATGGAACTGTGTTAGCTTTTCGTTGCCACAGTGTAAAACAGTGATTCACCGAGCAGCCGTCCCGTCCCCCCCACGCAGGACCGGCATGCAAGGAACGCGGGCCCATGGTCGCCAAGGCGATCGCGGGTTTCGCGCGGACTTTTTCGATTTCCACTTTCCACTCGGTTCAGGGGGACGTCATGGCCGCAAGCCAACCGCAACGCACGCTGCTCGCAACCGCCGTTTTCGCCGCACTCGCGGGCCTGGCGATGTCCGCTCACGCGCAGGACGCGCCTGCCGGCGATGACGCCGAGGAAACCCGCACGCTCGCCACCCTGACCGTCACCGCGCAGAAGCGCGAGGAAGCGATGCAGGACGTGCCGATCTCGGTCACCGCGCTCGATGAGCGGCTGATCCAGGAC
>JAFAEU010000172.1 GCA_023423855.1 Pseudomonadota bacterium
CAAGTACGAGCGCCACGAGGAACAGCCTGACGGCAACTGGACCTGGATCGGCAGCAGCCCTGACGGCAGCACCGCGGTGCTGACCTTCGGCGAGAAGGCCGTGTTCGGCATGGTCTCCAAGGGCGACGATTACTATCGCGTGCGCACGGACAGGACGGGCGCGTGGGTCGTCGCGACCGATCGCAGCCTCGTCGCCTCCAATGGCGGCAGGCGCGAGAAGGGAGAGGATTTCCTGCTGCCGCCGGAGAGCGGCATGCTGACCGCCGCGGCATCCCGACACCTGGCGAAGGCGGAGCCGGCCGCGGCCGTTACCGAAAAGGCGGCCGCCGTCGTCGACGTGCTCATCGGCTATTCCAACGGCCTGGCCAGCGCCTACGGCAGCCAGGCAGCGGCAGCCACGTTCGTAACCAGCCTGGTGGCAATGACCAATGCGGCCTACGCGAACAGCGGCGTGAACATGCGCCTGCGCGCCGTGCATACCTTGCAGGTCAACTATGCGGACACCTCCGACAACCAGGACGCGCTGCAGCAACTGACCGGCTACAACGCCGATACGCAGCAGCCGATCACCCCGAATGCGGCGTTCAACGCCCTGCGTGCCGCTCGTGACGAGTACGGCGCGGACCTCGTTGCATTCGTCCGCCGCTATCGCGAACCGGAGCAGGACGGCTGCGGCATCGCCTGGCTGCTGGGCATGAACCAGTCCGGGATTTCTGCCGCGAACGACGCCGAATTCGGCTACGCCGTGATCAGCGACGGCGAGGACCGCGACGAAAGCGACAACAACACCTATTTCTGCAGCGACTATTCGCTGGCGCACGAACTGGGCCACCTGATGGGCCAGGCCCACAATTCCCAGGATGCGCAGGGTCGCGCAGGCGCGCACACCTACTCGTACGGCTATCGCGAATCTTCCGCGACCGGCTTCTACACGATCATGGCGTACCCGTCGGGCGACAGCCAGGTCGAGATCGCCAACTTTGCGAATCCCTCGGTAAGCGTCGCGGGTCGCGCCACCGGCGTGGCGAACCAGTCGGACAACGTTCGCAGCATGAACATCACCATGCCGATCATCGCGACCTTCCGTGCGATGGTGGTGCCGCTGTTGCGGGGCAGGAACGATTTCAATGGCGATGGCGTCTCCGACATCCTGTGGCGCAACACGGCCACCGGCCAGAACACGATCTGGCGCTCGGCCAATAACGGCACGCAGCAGGCGACGGCGACGGTGGCCAACAAGGCCTGGCAAGTCGTCGGCGTGGGCGACTTCAATGGCGATGGCGTCTCCGACATCCTGTGGCGCAATACGACGACCGGCCAGAACCAGATCTGGCGCTCGGCCAACAACGGCACGCAGCAGGCGGTGGCGACGGTAGCCAACAAGGCCTGGCAGGTGGTCGGCGTGGGTGATTTCAACGGCGACGGCATCGAAGACATCCTGTGGCGCAACACGTCGACCGGCCAGAACCAGATCTGGCGCTCGGCCAACAATGGCACCCAGCAAGCCGTGGCGACGGTTGGCACGCCCCAGTACTGGCTGGTGGTCGGTTACTGACCCTGTTGCCTTCGTGTCGTATCCACAGCAGCCCCGGCAAGTCGTCGGGGCTGCGTCTTTTGTGGGCCGTGAACTGACCCTTCTAGATGATTGGCTTCCTCGCGACGCCGCCGAACATCTGTTTGGCGCACTGTTGCCTGGACTCGACTGGCAGATTCATCCGGTAAGAATATTCGGCCGCACGTTCGATTCGCCCCGACTGTGTTGCTGGATGGGTGAACCGGGGGTTGTTTACAGCTACTCCGGCATGCGGCACGAACCGCAGCCGTGGCCGGATCTCCTGCGGCCGATCCGGGACCGTCTCGTCCGCGAAACCGGGGTCGCGTTCAATAGCGTGCTGGCGAACCTGTATCGCGATGGCCGCGACTGCATGGGCTGGCATAGCGATGACGAACCGGAACTGGGCATGCGGCCGGTGATCGCGTCGCTCAGCCTCGGTGCGACGCGACGTTTCGTGCTGAAGCATCGGCGTGATCCCGAGCGGAAACTCGCATTCGACCTCTCACACGGTAGCCTGCTCGTCATGCGTGACGACACCCAGGAGGATTACCGGCACGCGCTGCCGCGGACATCGAAGCCGGTTGGCCCGCGGATCAACCTGACGTTCCGGCGCATCCTGTCGGCTGCCGGTCGCGCCTGAAGGCGCTCCTGCAACCGCAAGAGACTTGCAAGAGTGCCTTCAGGCGCGATCGAACGCTGCGGAAATCATCCGCCGGGCCCAAGCGCGACCACAGGAACATGCGGGCACGTGGACCTCGAAGGCAGGCCCAGTGATGAACGCTCAGCGCCGCACGTCCGGATGCGCCTCGCGCTGGTGGGCATCGCCCGCGATGAGGATCCAGTTCGCCAGTTCCGCGGTGATGGCTTCCAGGCTGCGGGAGAAGGCGTCCACGACCAGGGCGACGTCGGTGCCGGATGCTGGCTGCGCGCGCTGGAAGGTGCGCGACGCGACGATGCCCTGGTCGATGGTGTGCACCAGCTTGGCGTTGAATTCGATGGTCGCGGCGGGGACGGTGCTGCCGGCGTAGTCGGCCTCGAAGCGGCGCAGGTCGACGACCAGCTTGTAGTCGGCGGTGATGCCGGCGCCCTGGCGCGCGACCGAGGCGATCTTGCCCGAGTCCTCCAGTGCGCGCAGCAGCGCGTCCTGCAGCATGTCGGTCGGGGTCTTGGCCCAGTTGGCGCCGCGGTAGACTTGCAGTTCGTCCGGCGTGGGCCGCACCGCGATGCGGAAGCTGTCGATGGCGCGCGCGCCCGAGGGTGGGCTCAGCGACAGCTGCCACGAGACGGCGGGCGTGGACGGGTCGATCGCCACGCGCGGATCCGGTGCATAGATCGTGGAGCGCTCGCGTTCGCCGCCGCCGAGGATCGAGCAGCCGGCCAGTCCCAGCGCCAGCAGTCCGCCGGCGGCGAGGCGCGCGATGCCGTTCGCGCGGTGGCGTCGTGTCGTGCCCATTCCCGATTCCCGATTCCCGATTCCCGGTCTCATCACGGTTCGAACTCCTTCGGCGCGTCGCGCCCGAGCAGGTAGCGCGACGGGTTGGCGTCGAGCCGGTCGCTGATCCGGCGCAGGTCGCGGATCAGGCTGCGCAGTTCGCCCAGGGTCGGGCCGAGCTGCGACAGGCCGTCGTTGGCGAAGCTGTTGATGGCGGCGCGGTTCTCGTTGAGGATGGTGTCGGCGCCGCGCGCGGCCGAGTCGAGCTTGGTCAGGGTGCCGTCGATCTTGCCGATCAGTTCCGGCAGCTGCTGTGCCAGTTCACGGTCGAAGGTGTCGAGCGTGCGGTTGGCCGAGGCCATCGTCACCGTCAGCTGCTGGCTGGCGGTGCGCGCGTTGATCAGGATCTCGCGCATGTCCTCGCGCTGTTCAGCGATCGCGCCGGTCATGTTCTGGATGTTGTCGAGCGTGGCGGTGATGCGCTGCACGTTCTCTTCGCTGAGCACCTTGTCCAGGCGCTCGACCAGGCGGTTGGCGGTATCGGCGATGTTCTGCAGCGCCGAGGCCTCGGTCTGGATCACGGGGATGTCGCCGTCGCCGCGCGGCAGCAGCGCCGGCGCGCCGGGGCTGCCGCCGGTCAGCTGGATGATCGGCGGGCCGGTGAGGCTGGTCATCGACAGCTTCGCGCGTGTGTCCGCCTTCACCGGTGCGTTGGCCTGCAGCCTGAGCCGCGCGATCACCTGGCGCGGGTCGTTGGGCGCCAGCATCAGGTCGTCGACGGTGCCCACGGCGATGCCGTTGTACTGCACGCTGCTGCCTTCGGTGAGGCCGGTGACCGGCTCGCGGAACACCACCTGGTATTCGGTCCAACTGCGGTCGGACGCGTATTTCGCGGCCCACAGCGCGAACAGCAGCAGGAACAGCGTCACCGCGATGGTGAACGCGCCGATCAGCACGTAGTTGGCCTTGGTTTCCATGCGTCAGGTGTCCTTGGCGGTGGCCGTCGCGTCGCGGGCGGCGCGACCGCGCGGGCCGTGGAAGTACTCGCGGATCCACGGATGCTCGATCTGCTCGATCTCGGCGAGCGGCGCCGCCGCGACGACCTTGCGGTCGGCCAGCACGGCGACACGGTCGCAGATCGCGTACAGCGTGTCGAGGTCGTGGGTGATCAGGAACACGGTCAGCCCCAGCGCCTGCTGCAGGGTGCGGATCAGGCGGTCGAAGGCGGCGGCGCCGATCGGGTCGAGGCCGGCGGTGGGTTCGTCGAGGAACAGCAGCGGCGGGTCCAGCGCCAGCGCGCGCGCCAGCGCCGCGCGCTTGCGCATGCCGCCCGACAGCTGCGAGGGCAGCTTGTCCAGGGCGTCGGCGGGCAGGCCGGCCAGGCGCACCTTCAGCAGCGCCAGTTCGTAGCGCAGCGAGTCGGGCAGGTCCGGGTGGTGCTCCTTCAGCGGCACCTGCACGTTCTCGCCGACGGTCAGCGACGAGAACAGCGCGCCGTCCTGGAACAGCACGCCGGTGTTGCGCTCGATGTGCAGCCGGTCCTGCGGGTCGTCCGAACGCGGGTCGACGCCGAGCACTTCCATCCGGCCGTCGTCGGGCCGACGCAGTCCGATCAGCGAGCGCATCAGCACCGACTTGCCGGTGCCCGAACCGCCGACCACGCCGATGATCTCGCCGCGGCGCACGTCGAGGTCGAGTCCGTCGTGCACCGTCTGCGCGCCGAAGCGGTTGACCAGTCCGCGCACGCGGATGACCGGCGCGTCGGCGGGCGCGTTGTCGCAGGCTTCGGCGGGCGTCATCGTGGCCATGTCACCAATCCATGTACATGAACCAGATCGCCGCCATTGCGTCCAGTACGATCACCAGCGAGATCGTCTGCACGACGCTGGAGGTGGTGCGTTCGCCCACCGACTGCGCCGTGCCTTTCACCTGCAGGCCCTCGAGGCAGCCGATCAGGCCGATCACCAGGGCGAAGACCGGCGCCTTCGACATGCCGATCAGGAAGTGGCGCAGCTCCATCTCCTGCTCCATGCGCGCCAGGTAGGCCTGCGGCGGGATGTCGAGGCTGAAGGCGCCCACCGACAGGCCGCCGAGCAGGCCCGCGACCATGGCGATGACGGTCAGCAGTGGCAGCATCACCAGCAGTTCGACCGGGTCCAGGCCGAGGGTACGGATCGCGTCGATCTCCTCGCGGCTGACCATCGCGCCGATCTGCGCGGTGAAGGCGCTGGCGGTGCGGCCGGCGAGCAGGATCGCGGTCAGCAGCACGCCGAACTCGCGCAGGAATGCGATCGACACCAGTTCGACGACGAAGATCGTGGCGCCGAAGTCGGCGAGGATCTGCGAGCCGAGGAAGGCGATCACCGCGCCGACCAGGAACGAGAGCAGGGCCACCAGCGGTACGGCATCGAGGCCGACCTGCTCCATGTGGTGGACCGTCGGGGTGAGCCGGAAGCGCCGCGGATCGAGGATCGTGCGCCCGAGCTTGACCAGGGTTTCGCCGAGGAAGCTGACCAGCGCGACGATTTCCTGCGCATTGTCGTGCACCGCGTAGCCGAGCCGCGCCAGCGCCGCGGCGAAGCCGTACTCGCGCCTGGCCTTCGGGCGGTCGTCGTGCACGTCCTCGATCGCGGCGACCAGCGCCAGGTGGTCGTCGCGGAAGCGGAAGGTCTGGTAGTCGAGCCGCCTGCGCTCGGCGTAGCGCAGCAACTGCAGCACGCCGACCGAATCGAGCCGGTCGACGCCGGAGGCATCGATCGCGCCGATCGACTCGGGCGCTTCGCGCAGCGCCTTGCCGATTTCCCGCGCGTGGTCGAGCGTCCAGCGCCCGCCAAGGCGCAGCAGGGCCGCATCCTGCGGATCGGGCTCGGCAGTGGGGGGGAGGCTGGCGGGCACGGTCATGTCGGGGCGAGGATACAGGCATCGCCGTGCGGACAGCAGGCCGGGCACGTCCGCGCGTGCGCCAT
>JAFAEU010000195.1 GCA_023423855.1 Pseudomonadota bacterium
CAGTGGAAGCACGACCTGATCGCGCGGGTCGACAGCCGCATCCACGCCGCTCCGGTCGCCGCACCGTCGCGCGCACAGTGGCCGCAGGTGGATGCGGCCGGCGCCGAATATCGCCGCGTGTTCGCGCAGGGCGAATTCCTGCCTGATCGCGACACCCGCGTCGATGCCCTGACCGAACTCGGCCCCGGCGACTGGATCCTCTCGCCGCTGCGCACCGACGCCGGCGACATCGTGTTCGTCAACCGCGGCTTCGTCGCGGCCGACGCGCGCGCAGTCGCTGCGCCCACGCCGGCCGGCCCGGTGCGTGTCGAAGGCCTGCTGCGCCTCGACGAACCTCGCGGCCGCATCCTGCGCGACAACCTGCCGGCGCAGGACCGCTGGTACTCGCGCGACGTGCACGCGATCGCGACCGCCCGGGGCCTGGATGACGTGGCGCCGTACTTCATCGACGCCGCCTTCGACCCGACGGCACCGGCGTGGCCGCGCGGCGGCATGACCGTGGTACGGTTCCGCGACCACCACCTGCAGTACGCGCTGACCTGGTTCGCGCTGGCGGGCATGGTGGCCTACGCCATCCGGCGCGTCCTGTCCCGGGAGCGCCGGCGGCGGCACTGACCGCGCCCACGCCCGAACCCGACCGATGCCGCAGATTCCCCTTCCGTCAACGGCCGCCGCCCGCGCCGACGTCGATCCCGTGGACTCGCACGACAGCGCCGGCGTCAACAGCATGCGCCAGCTGATCCAGCTGCGCTGGATCGCGGTGGTCGGCCAGCTGCTGACGATCTCGCTGGTGCACGCCGGCCTCGGCATCACGCTACCGCTGCTGCCGATGCTGGCGGTGCTCGCCGGACTGGCGGCGTTCAACGGCGCGGCGATGCTGCGCTGGCGCGGCCGCGGGCGCGTCACCAATGCGGCGCTGCTGCTCGGCCTGCTGGTCGACGTCGCCGCGCTGACCGTGCAGCTTTACCTGAGCGGCGGCATCGCCAATCCCTTCGCCTTCCTGTACCTGCTGCAGGTCGCGCTGGCGGCGGTGCTGCTCAAGCCGTGGTCGAGCTGGGTGATCGTGGCCGTGACCTGCGCCTGCGTGGTCGGCCTCGCCGTCGTGCCCGGCCCGGTCGCGCTGCCGGCCAGTCCCGACGGCGGCCTGTCCGATCCCTACGTGCAGGGCCTGCTGCTGTGCTTCGTGCTGATCGCGACCCTGCTGGTGGTGTTCATCACCCGCATCGGCCGCATCATCCGCGCGCGCGACGCGCGGCTGGCGGCGCTGCGCCAGCGCGCGGCCGAGGAGGAGCACATCGTGCGCATGGGCCTGCTCGCCTCCGGCGCCGCGCACGAACTGGGCACGCCGCTGTCGACGCTGGCGGTGATCCTGGGCGACTGGCAGCACCTGCCGCACTTCGCCTCCGATCCAGAGCTGCTGCAGGACGTGACCGAGATGCAGGCGCAGGTCCTGCGCTGCAAGGCCATCGTCTCCAACATCCTCGCCACCGCCGGCGAGACCCGCGGCGAGGCGACGCACGGCACCACGCTGCGCAGGTTCCTGGGCGAGCTCGTCGACGAATGGAAGCGCAGCCGCACCGTGCGCGGCTTCGAATACCGCGACCGGCTCGACGCGGACTTCGCCATCGTCGCCGACGCCGGCCTGCAGCAGATGCTGTGGAACATCCTCGACAATGCGCTGGAGGCATCGCGCTCGAGCGTGGCGATGGAGGCCGAACGCGCCGGCGACGCGCTGGTGTTGCGCGTGCGCGACGACGGCCCCGGCTTCCCCGACGACATGATCGAGCGCATCGGCAAGCCCTACCAGTCGAGCAAGGGCGCGCCCGGGCGCGGGCTGGGGCTGTTCCTCGCCGTGAACGTCGCGCGGACCCTTGGCGGTACCATTGCCGCACGCAACGCGCCCGGCGGCGCCACGGTCACCGTGACCCTGCCGCTGCCGGCGCTGTCGCTGGAACCCGACGACGATGACCGATGACGCCCGCCGCCTGCTGATCGTCGAGGACGACGCCGCGTTCGCACGCACGCTGTCGCGCTCGTTCGAGCGCCGCGGCTACGCGGTGCGCGACGTCGCCAGCCTCGACGCACTGGCGCCGCTGCTCGCGGAGTTCTCGCCGACCCACGCCGTGGTCGACCTGAAGCTGGCCGGCGGCAGCTCGGGCCTGGCCTGCGTCAAGGCGCTGCACGCGTTTGATCCGGACATGCTGATCGTGGTGCTGACCGGCTACGCCAGCATCGCCACCGCGGTCGAGGCGATCAAGCTCGGCGCCCGCCACTACCTCGCCAAGCCCTCGAACACCGACGACATCGAGGCCGCGTTCGCACGCGAGGACGGCGACGCCGACGTGCAGCTGACGCGGCGCCAGACCTCGATCAAGACGCTGGAGTGGGAGCACATCCACGAGGCGCTGGCCGCGGCCGACTTCAACATTTCCGAGGCCGCGCGCCAGCTCGGCATGCACCGGCGCACGCTGGCGCGGAAGCTGGAGAAGCAGCGGGTGAAGTGAGGCAGGCGGGCCTCATTGCTCCCCCTGTCATTTCGACCGAAGGGAGAAATCTGCTGTCATCGCGCGAGATTTCTCCCTTCGGTCGAAATGACAATACTTCGGTCGAAATGACAATATGGAAGGGTCGAAATGACAAATGGAAGGGGCGGATCGATCCGTCCTACTCCGCCTCCGGCTCCCGATACACCGTCTCGACATCGTCCCCGCGCTCGCGGCGCACGTTCTCCGCCCAGTGCAGCACCTCGGCCACCGCGTCGAAGAACTCATTGCCAATGTAGTCGTCCAGTTCGACGTGCTCGTTGAGCCCGCGCGCCAACGGCACGTTCTGCAGGATCGGGATGCCCTCCTCCACCGCGGTCTTCTTGATCAGCTCGGCGAACGCACCCTCGCCCTTGGCCACCACCACCGGCAGTTCGGTCTCGCCGGGTTCGTACTGCAGGGCCACGGCAATGTGGGTGGGATTGGTCACGACGACATTCGACTTGCGCACGGCGGACAGCATGTTCTGCTGCGCCCACTCCTGGTGCAGCTGCCTGCGGCGCTGCTTGACGTAGGGGTCGCCCTCGTTCTCCTTGACCTCCTGGCGGATGTCGCGCCGGCTCATCCGAAGCTTCTTGGTGTAGGAGAACTTCTGGTACCACACGTCCAGCGCCGAGACGAAGAAGAACACCGCGATCGTCCACACCGCGATCCACTTCACGCCGTGCCAGAACGCGCCGGCCATCGCCGTGGGCGGCGCGAACGGCAGCTTGAGCAGCCACTCCATCATCCCGCGCAGCACGATGTAGCCGATGCCGACCAGCGCGGCGCACTTGAGGACCGACTTCACCAGCTCGACCAGGTTGTCCATCGAGAACATCCGCTTGATGCCCTCGACCGGGTTCATCTTGTCCATCTTCGGCGTGACCTTCTTGATCGAGGCCACCGGCCCGACCTGCAGGAACTCGATCACCACGCCCAGCGCCAGCGCCATGCCCATCAGCGGCAGGAGAATCCACAACAGGGTCTCGAACGCGAGCTGGCCGAGCTGCGGCAACACCTCCATGAACGGCTTGCCGACGGCCTGCAGGCTCTGGTCGAACAGCGCGCTGATGCGGCCGAAGATGAACGTGCCAAGCATCCCGCCGAGCGCGATCCAGCCGAGCAGCAGCACCGTGCCGGTCAGCTCCTTGCTCTTGGCGACGTTGCCTTCCTTGCGCGCGTCGCGGATCTTCTTCGGAGTCGGCTTTTCGGTCTTGTCGGCGCCCTGGTCCTTGTCGGCCATGCGAGTCCTGTGCCCGTTGGTGACGCCCGCCGGAGGCTAGCATGGGCCTGCGTCCGCGCCCGTCAACGCGGCGACGCGCGCCGGATCATGAACGGGCCCGAGGCCCCGGGTGATCCCTAGGGTTGGCCCGAGGTGACAGCCCGATGACACCCTCGCTAGAGTGTGCCTGTCGCCGCAGCTGCGGCCCCATCGCGCACCCGAACACCCACCAGCATGAGCACCATCGGTTCCACGCCTCCCGGCCTGAGCACGACCGGCTTCGATCCGGCCGGCGGGCAGGTCTCGCTCGACGAGGCCCGCCAGCAGGGACTGCTGCGCGCCGAGGGCGAACTCGCGATTCCGGAGGCGGCGCCAACCGCGCTGGTCGATCCGGGCGAGGCGGTGCTCAACCTGTCGGCATGGGGCGACGCGGGCACGGCGCGCACGCTGCCGCGTTCGGAGGCGTTCACCGGCCAGCTGGCGCAGATGGACCGGGGCGAGGCCGCCAACGCCGGCGTCGACGGCATCCTGTCGGCGCTCTGATCCGCGCCGCACGGATCTTCCGCAACGCCGATCCACGGTTGCAGCCCGCGCGGTCCGGTGGTTGCCACGCCGGCAGTTCGATGTGCCGGGTGCTGGGTTGATGCTCGAACGCCTGTCATCGGGCAAGAGATCCCTCGCTGCGCTCGGGATGACAGATCAGTTCGGGGGCGACAAATCGACGGACACGCGTCGCCCGGTCGATCCCGGTCAATAATGTGCGTCACCTGTCGCCCGACGCACCGATGAACCTCTCCACGCCCTCCGCCGACCAGCTGCGCGACGCCGCCGGGCGCCTGGTCTGCGCGCTGGCCGCGCACGAGGACCCGGAATACCGGCTGGCGGTGCTCAAGCGCCTGTCGCGGCGCCTGGGCGAGGACCACTACCCGATGTTCCTGCGGCTGCTGGGCGTGGTCGCCGAAAGCGACGACGGCGAGGCCAAGCGCCTGCTCGCCGACACCGTCGCCACCGCGCTGCGCCGCTCCGACCTGCCCGGCGGCGCGCTGAGCTCCTGGGGCGCGACGCAGCTGCCCGACAATGTCACCGGCATGAGCGCGGGCGCGCTGTCGGGCGGTTTCTTCGGCGCCTCGCCGCGGCGCCTGCTCGGACCGGTCGAATACCTCGTCGTCTGGCACCTGCAGCGCACCCAGCGCACCTCGCTGGGCAGCGACAGCTTCCGCCGCCACCTCGCCCTGCTGGTCGACCTGCTCAACCACAGCGACGAGGCGCGCACGCTGTACCCGCAGAAGCTGGCCGCCGACGCGCAGAACGAACTCGAAGGCGCCTACACGCGCGCCACCCGCGAGCGCCTGGCCGCGATCGCCCGCGCCTGGCAGGCCGGGCAGCCGCCGGACGACGTCGCCCAGGCCGCGATCGACGCCGGCCACGTCGACATGCCGCCGGGCTGGGTGGTGCGCGACCTGTAGGAAAGCGGGTCGGCGTCGCCTTTCCGCTTGCGGCGCGCTTCCACGCCTCTCCCAACCAACCGTCATTCCCGCGAAGGCGGGAATGACGGCTACGGCTACCGCGAGAACGGCGACTCCGAGCCCGGTCTTGCCATCGCACGGTTGCCGCACCCGCCCCCTCCGGCCAAGATGCAGGCGGCTCCAGGGAAAAAAGGTCCTGCGATGGGGAACCGCACGATCGCCGCGCTCTTCACGCTGCTCGCCGCCGCCGCGCTGGCGCTGCCCGGCTGCAGCCGGCCGGACACCGCCAACGTCGCCTCGCCACGCGAAGCCCCGACTCCCGGCGAAACCGTGCGCCAGCTCACCGCGCACCTGCGCGACAGCGACCTCGAAGCCTTCGCCCGCGACGCGGTCACGCCCGCCCTGCATGCGCAGCTCGACACCGCCTGGCGCGAGGGCCGCACGCGATGGCCGCTGGACCAGCTGCCGTTCGCCGCGCACCTGCCGCGCGCGATGGCCGCGCTGTCGGCGCCGGACGCGGAAAAGACGCTGCAGCAGGGCTTCGACCGCCAGCTCGCCAACGCCAGCCTCGCCCAGGCCGCCGAGTTCCTGACCGTGTTCACCGTGCAGTACATCCTGCAGCAGGGCGACTTCAGCGTGTCCGAGCGCGAGCACTACCCGCAGCTGGTGCAGGCGCTGGGCGCGTGGGCGGGACAGGCGCCGATCGGCGACCGCAAGCGCGCGCAGGCGGCGATCGCGACGATGGCGGCGGCGGCGCGCGAAGCGCAGCTCGACAGCGACGACGCTTTCGCCGAAGCCGGCATGTCCACGGGCCTGCAACGCATGTCGCGCGTGCTCGCGACCGGCAAGCAGGTGCTGTCGACCTACGGCTTCGACCTCGACGCCGACCTGCGCGACATGCAGGTGCAGCTGCAGTCGCAGACCGGCGACCTCGCCCGCGTGCGCATGCAGTACGCGCTCGCCGGCACGCCGATCGACACCGTCGTCAACCTCGAACGCCGCGACGGTCGCTGGTACGTCAGCGATTTCCTGCGGCATGCCGAAGCGGCGGTCGCCCATCGGGGGCCGGACGAGCGGCCCTGATCTCTTCGGCTGCAATCTCGGGGCGGGTTGAAACCCGCCCTATGGGGGTTTCCTTCAGACCAGCAGGCTGATCCCCACCAGCACCATGAACCCCGCGAACACGCGCTTGAGCGCGATGCCGCTGATCGCGTGCGCGAGCCGCGTGCCCAGCGGCGCGGCCAGCACCGAGCCCAGCGCGATGCCGATCGCCGCGGGCAGGTAGACATAGCCGACCGCATGCGCCGGCAGCGCACCGGGCGGCGCGTTCAGCGCATAGCCCGCCGCGCTGGCGATCGCGATGAAGATGCCGCAGGCCGCCGACGTGCCCACCGCGCGCACCGGCACCACGCCGCGCCAGACCAGCAGCGGCACGGTCAGGCTGCCGCCGCCGATGCCGACCACCGCCGACACCGCGCCGATCCCCGTCCCCGCCGCCGACATCGGCCAGCCCACGGGCACGACGTCGGGCCGCGCCGCGCCGCCGCGCGATCCGCCGAACGCCATCTGCAGCGCGACCAGGAAACAGTAGGCCGCCACGCACCGCCGCAGCACCTCGCCCTCCAGCGCCACCGCGACGAAGCTGCCGAGCCAGCCGCCGAGCAGCAGGCCCGGCACCATCCACGCCACCGTCGGCCACAGCACGCTGCCGCGGCGGTGGTGCGCGCGCGTCGACGAGGACGCGGTCAGCACGATGCTCGCCAGCGAACTCGCCAGCGCCACGTGCATCACCGCATCGGGCGGCACGCCGAACGACGGCAGCAGCCACACCAGCACGCCGATGATCACCAGCCCGCCGCCGATGCCGAGCAGGCCGGCCGCCACGCCCGCGGCCACGCCGAGCAGCGGGAAGATCCACCAGCCTTCGATCACGCGCGCGCCCCCTCGCTGTCCGGGACGCAATCTGAATCAGGATTCATGGGGCATTCGCTATAGTCCGCGCATGTCGAAGGAACGCCTGTCTAT
>JAFAEU010000209.1 GCA_023423855.1 Pseudomonadota bacterium
CTTGATCAGGCGGTAGCGCACGCGGGTGAAGGCCTGGCCCTTGCCGGGCTTGACGTAGTCGGTCTCGGTGATGATCGCCGGTTCGTTGTTGACCAGGATCTTCTGGCCGTTCTTGACGTCGTTCATGCCCAAACTGGCCATGGGGTCTCCTGCTGGGCCGCCCGCGGGCGGCTAGAATGTGGGAATCGGTGATGTCCGGCGTCGCCGGGACGAAGACACTCAGACCGCAATGATACCTGCTGCCCCCGCCCGGCTGCAGCCGCAGGGCTGGCAGCAGCACTGGCGCGATGCCATCCGCGAGCCCCGCGAACTGCTGGCCCTGCTCGGCCTGGACAACCTCGCCGGCGTGGCCGATGCCGCCGGCCCCTTCCCCCTGCGCGTGCCGCGCGGCTTCGTCGCCCGCATGCGCCGCGGCGATCCCGGCGATCCGCTGCTGCGGCAGGTGCTGCCGCTCGACGAGGAGTCGCGGATCGTGCCCGGTTTCTCGCTGGACGCGGTCGGCGACGCCGGGGCGAAGGCCGGCCACGGCGTCATCCACAAATACCGGGGCCGCGCCCTGCTGGTCGCCACCGGCAGTTGCGCGGTGCACTGCCGCTACTGCTTCCGCCGCCACTTCCCCTATGCCGAGGAGACCGCGGCCGCCGGCGGCTGGCGCGAGGCGCTGGCAGCGATCCGCGGCGACGACTCGCTGCACGAGGTGATCCTCTCCGGCGGCGACCCGCTGTCGCTGGCCACGCCCAAGCTCGCCGAGCTGACCGAGGCGCTGGCCGGCATCGCCCACGTCCGCCGGCTGCGCATCCACACCCGGCTGCCGGTCGTCCTGCCCGAGCGGGTCGACAACGCCCTCGCCACATGGCTCTGCGCGCTGCCCTGGCCGGTTGCGATCGTGCTCCACGCCAACCACGCCAACGAATTCGACGACGCCGTCGACGCCGCCATGGCCCGCCTGCGCGCCACCGGCGCGACCCTGCTCAACCAGGCGGTGCTGCTGCGCGGGGTCAACGACGACATCGAGGCGCAGGCCGCCCTGCACGAGCGCAGCTTCGCCGCCGGCGTGCTGCCCTACTACCTGCACCAGCTCGACCGCGTCGCCGGCGCCGCCCACTTCGAAGTGCCCGACGACGAGGCGCTGGCGCTGCACGCCGCCATGCGCGCGCGGCTGCCCGGCTACCTGCTGCCGCGACTCGTGCGCGAGGTCGCAGGAGACGCATCGAAGCGTCCGCTGTGACCCCCTCGCGATGGACGACGACGCCCGGCCCGTGGCATAAACCCCGGTTCCACCGGAGGACAGCATGTCGAAGAAGCCCGACAACGCCCTGCGCCTGCTGATCGTCGACGAGCGCGTCGAGGATGCCGAAGCGCTGGTCAGCGGCCTGCGCAACGCCGGCATCGCCGTGCGCCCGGTGCGCGCGGCCACCGCCGACGAACTCACCGCCGCGCTGTCGGGCCCCGCCGACCTGGTGCTGGCCGCGCTGGCCGCGCAGTCGCTGCCCTTCGAGGACACCATGCAGATGGTCACCGGCAGCGGCAAGGATCTGCCGGTGATCGCGATCGCCGAACGCCTCGAGGAGGCGCAGTACGACGCCGTGCTGACCGCCGGCGCCCGCGCCGTCGCCCTGCGCCACCGGCCGCAGCAGGTGCTGTCGCAGGTCCGCAACGAATGGGCCGACCTGGAGGCGCGCCGTGCCCAGCGCCGCCTGGAGGCGCGCGTGCGCGAGACCGAGCGCCGCTGCGACGCGCTGATCGAATCCTCGCGCGACCCCATCGCCTACGTGCACGAGGGCATGCACATCCGCGCCAACGCCGCCTACCTGGAGATGTTCGGCTACGACAGCTTCGAGGACATCGAGGGCATGTCGCTGCTGGACATGGTCGGCCCGCAGCACGTCGAGGATTTCAAGCAGTTGCTCAAGGCGCTGGCCAAGGGCGACCCGCCGCCGCCGCGCTACGAGCTGGAGGCGCGCGACCTGGAGGGCAACGCCTTCCCGGCGTCGATGGAGATCACCCAGGCCCAGTACGAGGGCGAGACCTGCCTGCAGCTGGTGCTGCGCCGCCAGGAGTTCGACCCGGAACTGGCGCAGGAGCTGGAGGAACTGCGCCAGCGCGACCAGGTGACCGGCCTGCTCAACCGCCCGACCTTCCTGCGCTCGCTGGAGGACGCGGTCGACGACGCCGGCCAGAACAACGGCCAGCACGGCCTGCTGATGATCGCGCCCGACCACTACCACCGCCTGCTGCAGGACATCGGCCTGGACTCGGCCGATGCGCTGCTGGCCGCGATCGGCGAACGGCTGCAGGCGGTGCTGCAGGACAAGGCGCTGGCCGGCCGCGCGATCGGCGCCCGCTTCTCCGAGCACACCCTGGCGGTGCTGCTGCGCGGCAGCGATTACGCCGGCACCTCGGCGCTGGCCGAGCAGATCCTCGCCGCCTTTTCCGCCGACGTGTTCTCGATCGGCACGCGCTCGAGCGTCATCACCGCCAGCATCGGCGGCGTGCAGATCGGCGAGAAGATCGCCAGCGTGTCGCAGGTGCTGGCCAAGGCCACGCAGGGCGTGGAGTCGTCGAGCGACGTCGGCGGCAACCGCTTCGAGGTCTTCGACCCGGCGGCCATGGACCGCGCCGAGGAAGAGCACGTGCGCGCCTGGGTGGCGCGCCTGCGCGAAGCGCTCGACAACCAGCGCTTCGTGCTGCACTACCAGCCGATCATCAACCTGCAGGGCGACACCGGCGCCACCTACGAGGCGCTGATGCGGCTCGATCCCGGCGACGGCCAGCTGATCCTGCCCGGCAACTTCATGCAGATCGCCGAGGAGCACGCCCTGCTCGGCGAGATCG
>JAFAEU010000210.1 GCA_023423855.1 Pseudomonadota bacterium
GGTTGGAGGCGCGGATGGCGTGGTAGGTCACCGTGTAGAAATAGATATTGGTGAAATCGACGCCCTCTTCCGAGCCGTAGAAGATGCGCTCGCGGGCGAGATAGCCGTGCAGGTTCATCTGCCCCAGCCCGATGGCGTGGCTTTCGCTGTTGCCTTTGGCGACCGAGGGGACGGAGGAGATGTTGCTCATGTCCGAAACGGCGGTCAGCGCCCGGATCGAGGTTTCGATGGTCTGGCCGAAATCGGGGGAATCCATGGCCGCGGCGATGTTGAGCGAGCCGAGATTGCACGAAATATCCTTGCCCATATGGGCGTAGGACAGGTCCTCGTTGTAGAGGCTGGCGTCGCTGACCTGCAGGATTTCCGAGCACAGATTGCTCATGGTGATGCGGCCGGCAATGGGGTTGGCCCGGTTCACCGTGTCCTCGAACATGATGTAGGGGTAGCCCGACTCGAACTGGATCTCGGCGATGATCTGGAAGAAATCGCGCGCCTTGATCTTCTTCTTGCGGATGCGCCCGTCCTCGACCATCTCGCGATACTTTTCCGTCACCGAGATTTCGGTGAAGGGCACGCCGTAGACGCGCTCCACGTCATGCGGCGAGAAAAGGTACATGTCGTCGTTGTTGCGGGCGAGCTCGAAGGTGATGTCGGGAATGACGACGCCGAGCGACAGCGTCTTGATGCGGATCTTCTCGTCGGCATTCTCGCGCTTGGTGTCGAGGAAGCGCATGATGTCCGGATGATGGGCATGGAGGTAGACCGCCCCCGCCCCCTGCCGCGCGCCGAGCTGGTTGGCGTAGGAGAACGAGTCTTCCAGCAGTTTCATCACCGGGATGACGCCCGAGGACTGGTTCTCGATCTGCTTGATCGGCGCGCCCATCTCGCGCAGGTTGGTGAGCGAAAGCGCGACGCCCCCGCCGCGCTTGGACAGCTGCAAGGCCGAGTTGATGGAGCGGCCGATGCTCTCCATGTTGTCCTCGACACGCAGCAGGAAGCAGGAGACGAGCTCGCCCCGCTGCTTCTTGCCGGCATTGAGGAAGGTCGGCGTCGCCGGCTGGAAGCGGCCGGAAATGATCTCGTCGACGAGGCCGCGGGCAAGCTGCTCGTTGCCGCGCGCCAGGGTCAGCGCCACCATGCAGACGCGATCCTCGTAGCGCTCCAGGTAGCGCTTCCCGTCGAAGGTCTTCAGCGTATAGGACGTATAATACTTGAAGGCGCCCAAAAAGGTCGGAAAGCGGAATTTCCTGTCATAGGCATGATCGAACAGATCGCGCACGAAGTTGAAGGAATACTGGTCCAGCACCTCCTGCTCGTAATACCCCTCCGTCACCAGGTAATCGAGCTTTTCCCGGAGATTGTGGAAGAACACCGTGTTCTGGTTGACGTGCTGGAGGAAATACTGCTTTGCCGCCAGCCGGTCCTTGTCGAGCTGGATCTTCCCCGTCTCGTCGTAGAGGTTCAGCATCGCGTTCAGCGCGTGGTAGTCCAGCGCCGTGATCTCCGGTGCCTTCGGTGCTTTTTCGAGCGTCATCGTGTCCAAAATCGTTCCAGTCCCTGTCTGACGTTGTCGACATCCTCGTCCGTCCCGAGCAATTCGAAACGATAGAGGAACGGCACGGCGCATTTCGCGGAGATGATGTTGCCCGCGACGGCATAGCCGGTGCCGAAATTGGTATTGCCGGCCGCGATCACGCCGCGGATCAGGCTGCGGTTGCGGGGATTGTTGAGGAAGCGGATGACCGGTTTCGGCACCGCCCCTTTCTCGCCACCCCCGCCATAGGTCGGCGAGACCAGCAAGAAAGGCCTTCCCGCCTCCGGCGGCTCCGCGGCCGCATCGACCGGGAGCCGCAGCGCCGCGACCCCGAGCTTCCCGACGAAGCGGTGGGTGTTTTCCGATCGGCTGGAGAAATAGACGAGCCGGGCCATCGCGCGGGGTCAGGCGAGCGCGCTGATCATGTCCGGGCGGAAGCCGGCCCAGTGCTGCTCGCCGGCGATGACGACGGGCACCTGGCGATAGCCGAGACCCTGCACGAGCGCGAACGCATCGGCATCCTCGGAGATGTCGACGACGCTGTAGTCGATGCCCTGGCGGTCGAGCGCACGGGTGGTCGCGGTGCACTGGACGCAGGCAGGCTTGGAATAGACGGTGATCGACATGGCTTTCCTCGTGATTTGGCAATCGGGCATCAGGAATCGTTCGGACATCCGCCGATGACCGTTCTTCAGGCTGGAGATGACAGGGGCGGCCGCCCGCGAACGGCCGGACGCGGGGCGCCGCTTACTCGCGCGGAGGAACTGGAAACAAAATCGACATGACTTCACCCCGAGACATTTCTGCGGGGCATCAGGGGAGACGGCGGGGCGGCATCACTCGCGCCCCAACGCTCGCCGACCGGACACCCCGCCCGTGGACGTTCATGCGCGAGGCAGGTCTCCTGGCTTGCGGGTCGCGGCATCCGTTCGCCTTCCCAGGACATACATCCCAGTGGCTTTGTCGAACGAATGCTCACCGCTTACAGTTGCGGGGGCAGCTCCGGATTGACGCGGCATCATGCCGCCCCGGATTCCCGTCTTAGCCTTCGATCCTTTCGAATCGAGGGAACCTCGAACACAAGATATAGTAGACGAGGTAAAAAATGCGTCAACGGCTATGATGGCTT
>JAFAEU010000271.1 GCA_023423855.1 Pseudomonadota bacterium
CCTCCAGGCCGGGCAACCCCTGCAGCACGGTCTCGATCGGCTCGACGATCTCCGACTCCATTTCCTGCGGCGATGCCGCGCGCCAGCCGGTCTGGATCGACATCTGCGGGCGCTCGATGTCGGGGAACAGCTGCAGCGGCAGCTTGCCGAGGCTGAGCAGTCCGAACGCGCAGACCAGCGCGACGGCCACCGCGACGGCGGCGGGGTTGCGCAGGGAGGATTCGGTCAGCTTCATTGGCGTCCACGCGGCGGGTCGGCGGGGCGCACGATGCGCGCGAACGGCGCGTGGGCGATGGCCCGGAAGTCATGCCGCCGGGTGCGTTGCGGCGAAGCGTTGCCCGGCCGCGACGAAGCGATGCCGCGGCAGGCTCAGAGCAGGATCGAGAGCTTGTCCCGGTGGCTGCGCGAGAGCTTCAGTTCCTGGCCGCAGTCCAGCCGCAGGAAGCTTTCGCCGTTGCTGTGCGGGCGCAGTTCGACCACGCGCGCGGCGTTGACGATGGTCGAGCGGTGGATGCGCGGGAAGCGCGCCGGGTCGAGCTGCTGCTCCATCTCGCGCATGGTCGCGCGCAGGATCAGGGTATCGCCGCCGCCGCTGCCGTCGACGTGGATGCACATGTAGTCGCCCGCGGCGTCGATCCAGCGGATGCTGCGCAGGTCCACGCGCACGGTGCGCTGGCCGTCGCGCACGGCCAGCTTGTCGTCGCGCCGGAGCTGCTCGATGGCGTCGGGCCGGAGCGCCTCGTCGAGCCGCAGCGGCGGCCGGCCGCTCAGTTCGCCGAGCAGTTCCAGCAGGTGCTCGCAGTGCGCGCCGGCATCGCGCTGGGCACGCGCCTGGCGCACCCGCGACAGCGCCTGCGCCAGGCGGCCGTCCTCGACCGGCTTGAGCAGGTAGTCCGCGGCGGAAGCCTCGAAGGCGCGGATCGCATAGTGGTCGAAGGCGGTCACGAACACGATCAGCGGCATCTCGTTCGAGGGGATGCGGCGCAGCGTCTCGAAGCCGTCGACGCCCGGCATCTGCACGTCGAGGAACATCAGGTCCGGGCGGTCGTCGCGCAGCGCGGCGATCGCCGAAGCGCCGTCGCCGTACTGCCCGACGATCTCCACGTCCGGATATGCCTGCAGCCGGATCTCCAGCCCGCGCCGCGCCAGCGGCTCGTCGTCGACGATCACCGCGCGCAGCCGCGCGCGTGCGGCCCTGCCCGCCGCCTGCGGTACCGTCCCCATGGCGTCAGTCACCGGCGCCCTGCGAGGTCTCGAAGGGCAGCCGCAGCGTGACCTCGATGCCGGGCTCGCGGTTGCGGACCGAGAACGAACCGGCATCGCCGTACAGCACGGCGAGCCGCTCGCGGGTGTTGCGCAGGCCGACGCCCTTGCCGGGGGGCAGGCGGTCGCCTTCGAGGCAACTGCAGCCGGGGCCGTCGTCGGCGACCGCCAGCACCAGTTGCGCGCCTTCGCGGCGCGCCTCGATCCTCAGCAGGCCGCCGGCCACCTGTTTGGCGACCGCATACTTGATCGCGTTCTCGACCAGCGGCTGCAGCAGCAGGCTGGGCAGCAGCGCGCGCCAGCAGTCCTCGCCGATGTCGGTCTCCACCCGCAGGCGTTCGGCGAAACGGATCTTCTCGATGTCCAGGTACAGCGCCAGCGCGTCCAGTTCCTGGCGCAGGGTGACGCGCTGCATCGGGTCGTTGTCCAGCGAATGCCGCAGGAACGACGACAGGCCTTGGACCATGCGGTTGGCGGTGCCGTTGTCGCGATCGAGGATCAGCGTCGAGATCGCGTTGAGCGTGTTGAACAGGAAGTGGGGGTTGAGCTGGTAGCGCAGCATCTTCAGCTGCGCCTGGTGCGCGATGCTGCGCGCGGCCAGCGTGCGCTCGGTTTCGTTCTGCAGCTGCCGGTAGTACTTGATGCCGAAGTACAGGCCGACCCAGGCGAGCAGCACGTAGATGTAGCCGAGGGAGTAGGCGACGAACGCCATGCGGTTGGTCGGCTTGCAGGTGTCGCAGAACTCGACCAGCGCCTCGCGCGTGGTGAAATCGATCAGGGCCGAACTCGCCAGGATCGGCAGCACCATCGCCAGCAGCAGCCGTTTCGGCGGCAGGCCCCAGCACAGGCGCAGCAGGAAGCGCAGTCCCAGGGTGACCAGGGCGCCGGTGGTCGCGGCCGTCAGCGGCACCACCCAGTAGCCGGACGGCTTGCCGTGGGCGATGGCCGCCAGGTAGCCCTGCCCGAAGTAGGCCGTCCAGCCGCCGAGGTGCAGCAGCCAGAACAGATGCTGGCGCGGCATCTCCAGCGGGCGGGACAGGGCGATCGACATCGGCGGGCATCCGGGCGCAACCTCGCCATGCTACCGCCGGAAGGGGGGAGGCGGACTCGCTTCGTCGCGGATCGCGCACGCTTCGTCGCGCGCCCGCCCGGCAACGGCGGCCGGCCGCTCAGTCGGGCAGCTTGCCCGCCGGATCGCCGATCTCGAGTTCGCGCAGGATCACGCTGGCCTGGGTGCGGTTGCGCGCGCCGAGCTTCTCGAAGATCACCGACAGGTGCGCCTTGACGGTGCGCTCCTGGATGTCGAGGCGGTCGGCGATCTGCTTGTTGAGCAGGCCTTCGGCGACCAGGGTCAGCACCCGGAACTGCTGCGGCGTGAGGCTGGCCAGGCGCGCGGCGAGGTCGGCGTCGGCGGGAGAGGACTGCGCGCGGGTAACCGCGCCGCGCAGGGCGGGCGGCAGCCACTGTTCGCAGGCGAGGACGGTGCGGATTGCCTCGCGCATGTCGTCCAGGCCGGCGCTCTTGGGGATGTAGCCGGCGGCGCCGTGGTCGAGCGCGCGGCGCACGGTGTGCGGGTCCTCGTTGGCCGACACCAGCACGACGGCGACGGCCGGATGCTGGGCGCGGATCGCGGCGAGGCCGGCGAGGCCGTGGTTGCCGGGCATGTGCAGGTCGAGCAGGACCAGGTCGATGTCGGCGCGCGCTTCCAGCAGCGCCAGCACGCCGTCCAGCGATTCGGCCTCGCAGGTGGCCACGTCCGCGGCCGCCTCGGCGGCGGCGCCGCGCAGCGCGGCGCGGAACAGCGGGTGGTCGTCGGCGATCAGCAGGGTGGGCATGCGCGACAGCCTACAGCGCGCGGCTCAGGTAGGTGCTGTTGGGGTCGTCGACGTAATCGGCGAACGGGCCGCATTCGCGGAAGCCGGCCGAAGCGTACAGCCGCCTTGCGGGTTCGAAGTACGCCATCGATCCGGTTTCCAGGCTCACCCGCGCGTAGCCGGAGGCGCGGGCTTCCGCCAGCAGGTGGTCGAGCATCGCCCGGGCCGCGCCCTTGCGCAGGTGCGCGCGCGCGGTGCGCATGGCCTTGATCTCGGCGTGGCCGGCGTCGAGGTGCTGCAGCGCGCCGCAGCCGAGCAGGGCGTCGCCGTCGTGGATCGTCCACACGCGCACGCCCGGTCCGCGCAGGCCGGCCAGGTCGAGCGCGTGCCGGCTTTCCGGCGGCGCGGTGGCCTGCATCGCGGCGTGGTGCTCCTGCAGCAGGGCGGCGAAGGCGGGGGCGTCGAGGTCGGCGAGGCGGATGTGCATGGGCGTGCGTGCTTTATTGGCCGGCGTGGGCGTCGCCCCCATCCCGTTCCCTTCCACCCGTAAAGGGCGCAATGCCCCGCGGGCGGGGAAGGGCGGTGGTGCCATGCGCGATCGGCTTCGAAAGCATGCCAGTCGCTGCAGGATCGGCACTTCGGGTGCTTTGGTTATTGTGCCGTCCAGCCGCCATCGATGGGCATCGCGGCCCCGGTCACATTGTGCGCCTCGCGCCGGCACAGCCAGGCGGCCATCGCGCCGATGTCCTCGGGCAGCGACATGCGCAGGCTGGGCTGCTTCTCCGACAGCAGCGAGCGTACGCCGTCCTCGCGGCCGCCGCCGCCGCGGCGGGCCTCGATCTGCGGCTCGATCAGCGGCGTCTCCACCCAGCCCGGGCAGATGCAGTTGACGGTGACGCCGCCACTGTCGCGGCTGCCGGCCGCGGCGTACTCCAGGGCGGCGACCCTGGACAGGCCGACGATGCCGAACTTGCTGGCCACGTACGGCGCCTTGTCCTTCGACGCGACGATGCCGTGCACCGAGGCGATGTTCACCACGCGTCCATAGCCGCGCGCGGCCATGCCGGGCATCGCCAGCCGCATGGTGTGGAAGGCGGCGCCGAGGTTGATGGCGAGGATGTCGTTCCACTTCGCGACCGGCATGTCGGCCAGCGGCGCCGCGTGCTGGATGCCGGCGTTGTTGACCAGCACGTCGATGGCGGACCATGACGCGATGTCGGCCATCATCGCCTCGACCTGCGCCGGATCGCGCAGGTCGGCGTCGAAGTGGCGGGCGTCGGGCGCGCCGGCATCGCGGACCGAGGCGACGGCATCGT
>JAFAEU010000312.1 GCA_023423855.1 Pseudomonadota bacterium
GGTAGAGCGCGCCGGTGACGAGGCCGAGCCCGGCGGCACCATCGGCCCAGTGGCCGGGCAGTGCGCGCAGCAGCGCGACGAACGGGCCCGGCAGCTGTTCGAACGACGACAGCCCCAGCGCGCCGAACATCGCCGCGACCGTCAGCGCGACGATCGTCGCCACCGCCGCCAGCGCGACGCGGCGCGGCGGCGGCGGCATCTCGCCGCCCGCATCCGGCGCGCGCCGGTTGGCATAGGTGCTCACGTAGGCCAGCAGCACCACCGCGAGCATGCCGATCAACCCCGCCAGCGACAGCAGCAGGGTCGGGTTGCGCTGCATGACCTCATGGGCCCCGGCGTATAGCAGCAGCGGCGACAGGCTCACCGCCAGGATCAGCGCGCACAGCTGCACCTGCACCAGCAGCACGTTGCGCACGTAGGTGCCGACCATGCCCAGGGTGTCGCCCGAGAACGGCGACTTGCGCGGGCTTAGGTAATTGCTGTACTCGCGCAGGTGGCGGATCGGCTGGGTGCCGGGCGCGTCGCGTGCGTCGGCGTCGGTGTCGCCGTTGTGCGGCGCCAGCGTGCGGAAGGCGCCCTGGAAGCCGCGCCTGCGGATCAGGCCCTGCAGGAAGCCGCCGATGTAGCCGCCGCCGGAGACGGTCGACTGGTAGTGGAAGCACTTGAGCAGGCCGTTGCGCGCCAGCGCCTGCAGCACGCCCAGGCCGAAGGTCGCGCTGCGGATGCCGCCGCCCGACAGCGCCAGGCCCCAGGCCTCGACCCCGCCCGGATCGCCGCGCAGCCCGTCGCCGAGGATCACCTTCAGTTCCGCGGCCCTGACCGAATCGACATCCGGCGGCGGCGCATCGCCCTCGCGGCCCCATCTCGCCTTCAGTGCCGGCGGCAGCATGTCCTGCAGTCGCACCCTCGTCCTCCGTGTGCGCGGCAGATCCCCCCCGGACCACTCTAGTCGAAACGCGGCACGGCGCGGTTCGCGGACGTGACCGCCATCGCCATCCGGACACGTTGGGGTCGATAGGCTCGCTGCAGGAGGCACTCGCCATGGCGCTCAAGCGCATCTACGACAACTGGACCCAGGTCAGGGCCGCGAGCGGCACGCCGCGATCGAAGCAGCGCCGCGACTGGCGCGAGTACCTGAAGCAGCGCCCGGCGATCGCCTACTGGGGCGATTCGTGGTTCAGCACGCCGCTGTACAAGAACCTGTGCTGGAACAGTTTCGCGCGCATCGACGGCATGTCGATCCGCCTCGGCGGACCGGGGCTGACCGCCGCCGAGATGCTGACGCCGGCGGCTTGCCGCAACCATGCCGAGCGCTTCGCGTCGCGCGAGTTCGACCTGCTGTGCCTGAGCATCGGCGGCAACGACTGCCTCGGCGACCGGCTGGCGAAGGTCTTCGCGGGCCAGGGCCGCATGGACGCCGACGACGCCTTCGAGGCCGTGGTCGAGCATGGCGTGTTCGAACGGCTGCTGGCGCGCTACGACCTGCTGCTGTCGTCGATGAAGACGGTCGGCGGGTCTTTCCGCGTCGTCGGCCACGGCTATGCGCCGCTGTCGCGCCACGCCATCGGCAAGGAGGGCGAGCTCACCGTGCGCAACCTCGGCCTGGCCGCGATGGTGATGGGCACGGTCGGCCCCTGGCTGTGGCCGGTGATGAAGCCCGTGCTCGCCAGCAAGGCCGAGGCCGAGCGCTTCGCCTGGCGCCTGCTGGTGGACGGCTTCCGCGACCAGGTGCTCGCGCCCAGCCGCGCGGCGTATCCGGGCCTGTTCTCGTACGCGGATTTCTCCGGCATCGGTTCGGTCGAGGACAAGGACTTCTGGTACGACGAGATCCATCCCACCGAAGCCGGCTTCGGATTGCTCGCCGGCGGCTTCAACACGATGATCCGCAACGCCCTGCCGGCGGCCAAGCGCGGTGCGGTGGGCTGATCCCCTACGGCCTGCGAGCGTAGGGAGTGGCTTCAGGAAAAGCGCGTTATCGTGGCGCGTCCCCACATCGATGCGCCAAGCCAAGGAGGCCCGCCATGATCCGTTCCAACCGCCATCCCGCCCTGCCCCTCTCGCTGCTGTCGGCATCGCTGGTGCTGCTGCTGGGCGCCTGCGCGCCGAAGTCCGAATCGTCGCCGGTCGCGGCACCAGCGGCGCCCGCGGATGCCGCCGCGACGCCTGCCGTGGAACCGGCGACCACCGTCGACGCCGGCGAAGCGCCGAGGACCTGCAATGCCGATGCCGTACAGGCGCTGGTTGGCCAGGAGGCCACCGAAGCGGTGGTCGCGCAGGCCACCGCCGACAGCGGCTCGGCCAGCATGCGCGTGCTCAAGCCGGGCCAGGCGGCGACGATGGACTTCCGCCAGGATCGCCTGAACATCCTCACCGACGACGCCGGCGTGATCGAGCAGCTCAGCTGCGGCTGATTGTTTCGTCGCCACGACCGCACGCCGGCGTTCGGCCTGGCGTTGCGGCGCCGCTGGCAAGGGCGCCGCATCCTGCGCCATGCAGGGCCCGCCCCGATATCACTCCCGACGTCATCCCGGCGTTCGCCGGGGCGACGACCCGGAGTGCGGCGAGCACGCAGCAGAGGGACCGTCAATCGTCCTTCGGCTTGCGGCTGAAATCGATCGGCTTGTCGCTGGACTTGCGTTCGGTGCTCCAGGTCGCCTCGGCCTTGCGCTCGCAGTCGGCCGAGACCGGCTCGCCGGGGCGATCGGCGCGGCTCGCGCAGGCCGGGTTGGCGTCGACGGCGGCATTGGTGTCGCGATAGTCGTGGCTGGCGCAGCCGGTGGCCAGCGCCGCGACCAGCAGCATTGCTGTCGGCATCCGCATTCCCGTGTCTCCTCTCGTCGGTGGGAGGCATCGTCGCGCGGTTACGCCCGCCGCGGCAGTGGCGTCCGTCACACCGCGGCATGCGCGTTCAGCCGGGATCGGTCACCGCCGCGATCTTCTCCGCCTTCGGCGCGTAGCGCCACGCGATCGCCACCGCCACCGCCAGCAGCAGCGCCGCCAGCATCCACGGCGCGCCCGGGAACTCGACCGGCGCCCGCTCGCTGATGAACAGCCCGAACACGCTCGCGAACGCGATCGGCGCGAGGATGCCCGCCACCGACACCAGGCTCATCAACGCGCCCTGGATGCGCCCCTGCATGTCCACGTCCACCTGGCGCGTGATCAGCGCCTGGCTCGCGGGCGCCGCGATCGCCCACAGCGCGCTGACCGGCAGGCCCAGCAGGAAGATCCAGCCCTGCGGCGCGAAGGCGTAGACGACGAAACCGGCCACGCCGCAGGCCAGGCCGAAGATCAGCGCGCGCCGCTCGCCCAGCGCCTTCACCGTGCGCCCGACCACCGCGACGTTGACGATCACGCTGCACACGCCGACCAGGAACAGCACCCAGCCCACCTGCCACGGCCCCCACCCATAGCGCACGTCGGCGAACAGCACGAACACGCTCGGATACACGTAGTGCGCGAGGTTGGCGATGAACACCACCGCGGCCAGCCCGATGATGCCGGGGTAGCGGCCGATCAGCGTGATCGCCGCATGCGGCCGCGCCGCCGACCAGTCGAAGCGCTTCGCGCGCGAGGCCGGCGCCAGCGATTCGGGCAGCACGAACAGCCCGTAGCAGAAGTTCAGCAGCGCCAGCCCCGCCGCGAACCAGAACGGCAGGCGCAGGTCGACCTCGCCCAGCCAGCCGCCGAGCACCGGCCCGATGGTGAAGCCCACGCCGAACGCGGCGCCGATCAGGCCGTAGCTCTTCGCGCGCTGCTCGGGCGGCGTGATGTCGGCCACGTAGGCGTTCGCGGTGGTGAAGCTGGCCGAGAACACGCCCGAGAACACGCGCGCGAGCAGCAGCCACCACAGCGTCGGCGCCAGCGCCATGATCACGAAGTCGATCCCGAGGCCCAGGCAGGAGAGCAGGATCACCGGCCGCCGGCCGTAGCGGTCCGACAGCGCGCCCTGGATCGGCGAACTGAGGAACTGGATCGCCGCGAACACGGTGCCGAACACGCCGATCCACAGCGCCGCCGTCGCCGTGCTGCCGGTGAACTCCTCGACCAGATGCGGCAGCACCGGGATGATCAGCCCGAACGCCAGCACGTCGATCAGCACGACGAGGAAGATGAAGACCAGCGCAGCCTTGCGCCGGGAAGCCGTGGGTTCGCTCACGCGGGCGCGCCATGGGGACGAAACCGCGCATTATCCGCGAATTCGAGGCGCTGGAAGCGGGTAATCGCAGCCCCAAGGCCGGGACGCGCGAAGTGAACCTCAGCAACCCGCGCCAATTGCATGGGAATCATCACCCCTGCACAGGAACCGTCATCCCTGCGTTCGCAGGGATGACGATGCGGGGGATATCCCTGCCGACCTCATCCGAACGCAGGCGGGGCTCTGATGAACCAAGGCCTGCGCTCATCGAGCGTCGTTGCGGTTCGCAGCCTTACCCCGATCCATGTCCATGCCGCTGTCGCGCACCGGGGGGGTTGGAGTCCCTATGCCACCTCGCGCGACAGCGGGCCGTCACTTTGCCTCGCGCAGCGCGTCGAGGATCTTCGTGCCGGCGCGGCCGTCGGCCGGCGACAGGCCCAGCCGCTGCTGCTCGGCCTGGATCGCGCGGCGGGTGGCCGTGCCGATCATGCCGTCGACCTCGCCGATGGCGTGGCCGCGCGCGAGCAGCAGCGTCTGCAGTTCGCGCCGCTGCGCGCGCGACAGGCCGGGATCGTCGGTCGGCCATACCACCGCCAGCCCGGCGCCGCCGCGCAGGCGGTCGGCCAGCGTGGCGATCGCCAGCGCGTAGCTTTCGGCGGCGTTGTAGGAATAGATCGCGTCGTAGTTGCGGAACACGAGGAAGGCCGGCCCGTTGCGCCCCGCCGGCAGCAGGACCGCGCTGCGCGCATCCGAGGGCGCGATCGCACTACCGTCGACGCGGACCACGCCGCGCGCCACCCAGTCCGACAGCGGGCGGCGGCTGGTGCGCCCCGCCAGCGAAGTGTCGAAGCCCGCCGGCAACTTGACTTCGTAGCCCCACGGCCGCCCGGTCTGCCAGCCGGAACGCTTGAGGTAGTTGGCAGTCGACGCCAGCGCGTCCGGGATGCTGGTGACGAGGTCGCGACGGCCGTCGCCGTCGCCGTCGACCGCGATCCGCGCATAGGTCGTCGGCATGAACTGCGTGTGCCCGAAGGCGCCGGCCCAGGAGCCGGTGATCGCCGGATCGCGCAGGTCGCCGTCGTGCAGCAGTTTCAGTGTCGCCAGGAACTCGCCGCGGAAGAATTCCTGGCGGCGGCCGAAGCACGACAGCATCGACAGCGACTGCAGCAACGGGCGCTTGCCGGACACGCGCCCGTAGTTGCTCTCCACGCCCCACACCGCGACGATCGTTTCCGCATCGACGCCGTACTGCGCCGACACGCGCGCCAGCAGGTCGCGATGCGTCTCTAGCATCGCCCGGCCGTCGGCCACGCGCTCGTCGTCGACCAGCCCGGCGAGGTAGTCCCAGATCGGCGTGGTGAACTCGGGCTGTGCGTCGAGCAGGTCGAGCACGCTGCGGTCGGCGGTCACGCCGGCCATGAAGCGGTCGAACGCCTCCGCCGGGATGCCGCGCGCGGCGGCCTGCGGCTTGAGCCGGTTCGCGACGCAGGCGTCGTACTGGGGGTCCTGCGCCGGCGCCTGTTTCGGCGGCGGATCGGCAGTCACCTGCGCATCCACCGGCAGGACCGGCAGCACGCACAGCAGGGCGAAGGCGGCGAAGCGGGACATCGTGGACTTCTGTTCTTGCGGATCCGCGCAGCATATCGCCGCACGCCCGGGGAGCACCGTTGAAACGGGTGGGTGTTGCGGTGCGTTCATGCGATTGAACGGCTGGTCATCGGTGCCCCCCATCTGTCAGAAGACAACGGGCGCCAAACTATCGTCATCCCAGCGAACGCTGGGATCCATTTGGCTCTACGCAAAGACGCTGGATCCCCGCCTTCGCGGGGATGACGGCTGAACCGCCCTGCCCGCCTCACTCAGCCCTGGATCGCGTCGAGGTAGAACCAGTGCCCGTCCTCGCGCACGAACCGGCTGTGCTCGCGCATGCGCACCACGCTGCCGCCGCCGACGCGGTAGCGCGCCACGAACTCGACCTCGGCGGTGTCGTCGCCGGTGGCGGCGTGGCGCAGCACGTCGAGCTTCAGCCACGTCGGCCGCTGCGCCTTCGGCCCGTCGAACGCCAGTTCCGCCGGCCGCGTCGACGGATGCCAGCTGCGCAGCAGGTAGCCCGCGTCCTCGCGCACGTAGGCCGTGTAACGCGAGCGCATCAGCGCCTCGGCGTCACGCGCCGGCGCGCCGGCGTGCAGCGAACCGCAGCAGTCGGCGTAGTCGCGGCCGTGGCCGCAGGGACAGGCCGCCATCAGCGGCGGTGACCGGTCTCGATGAAGCGCAGGAACTCGGCGCGGGTGCGCGCATCCTCGCGGAAGCTGCCGAGCATGGTCGAGGTGACCATGCTGACGCCGCGCTTGTGCACGCCGCGCGTGGTCATGCACTCGTGGCTGCCGTCGACCACCACGCCCACGCCCTGCGGCGCCAGCGCGCGCTGGATGCAGCCGGCGATCTGCGCGGTCATCTTCTCCTGCACCTGGAAGCGGCGCGCATAAGCCTCGACCACGCGCGCGAGCTTGCTGATGCCGACCACCTTGCCGTCGGGCAGGTAGCCCACGTGCACGCGGCCGATGATCGGCGCCATGTGGTGCTCGCAGTGGCTCTCGAACTCGATGTCGCGCAGCACGATCATTTCGTCGTAGCCGGCGACTTCCTTGAAGGTACGCGCCAGGTATTCGTCGGGATCGAGCTCGTAGCCGTTGAACCACTCGGTGTAGGCGTTGACCACGCGCTTGGGCGTGTCGAGCAGGCCCTCGCGCGCCGGGTCCTCGCCGGCCCAGCGCAGCAGGGTGCGCACCGCGTCCTCGGCCTGCGCGCGCGGAACGCCGTTGCGTGCGTCGTCTTGGTTGCTCACGGACGGGGCCTGCCTGCGGGAATCGGGCCGTACATGGTACCGCGCGGGCGGGAGATTCGTGGAGTCAACGTTCTCCGCCCCGGAGAACGGCATCCTCGAGAATGTCATCCCGAGCGCAGCCAGGGATCCTTGCTTCCAGCATGGGAAACAAGATCCCTCGCTGCGCTGGGGATGACAGTGAAAGCTTTCCGGCCGGGATCCCGGTTCAACGTCGCCCGGCGATGCGCTCGCGCTCCGGCAACACCTGCGGCCAGCCGCCGGCCAGGGCCTTGTACAGCGCCACCGCGCTGGCGACGCTGCGGGTGCGGCCGTCGGCGAAGGCGTCCTGTGCCTGCAGCTGCACGCGTTCGGCGTCGAGCACGTCGAGCAGGCCCGAGGCGCCGGCCTCGAAGCGCGCGCGCGCCAGTCGCGCGGCCTGTTCGCTGTCGATCGCCGCACGCTCCAGGTGCGCGTCCTCGCTGCGCGCGCGCGAGTGCCGCACCATCGCGTTCTCGGCGTCCTCCAGCGCCAGCAGCACCGACTGCTGGTAGCGCGCGAGTTCGCCCTCGGCGTCGGCGTTCGCGGCGGCGATGCGCGCGCGCACGCGGCCGACGTCGAGGAACGACCAGTCGATGCCCAGCGCGACGATCCGCGTCTCGCTGTCGCGCTCGAACAGCGCGCTGCTGTCGATCGCCTGGCTGCCGATCAGGCCGCCGAGGGTGAAGCGCGGGAACAGGTCGGCGGTGGCGATCCCGATTCGCGCGGTGGCCGCGTGCAGGCGCGCTTCGGCGGCGGCGATGTCGGGGCGGCTGCGCAGCAGTTCGCCGGGCGTGCCGGCATCGATGCGCGGCGGCAGCGACGGCAGCGGCTTCGCCGGCGCCAGCGCAC
>JAFAEU010000354.1 GCA_023423855.1 Pseudomonadota bacterium
CGCTTGACCAGGCCGCGCGCGCGCTGGGCACGCCGCCGGCCGCAGTGCTGCGCCGCGTGCACCTGCCGCTGCTGCGGCCGGCGATGGCGGCGGCGGCCCTGCTGGTGTTCGTCGACGCCATGAAGGAACTGCCGGCGACCCTGCTGCTGCGTCCGCTGAACTTCGAGACGCTGGCGACGTGGCTGTACGCCGACGCCGCGCGCGGCGCCTACGAGGACGGCGCGGTCGCGGCGCTGCTGATCGTGCTGGCCGGCCTGCTGCCGGTGATCGTGCTGGCGCGGAGCGGAATGAAGTACGGACAGGAGGTTTCATCATCGTGAGCGGGGCGATGCTGCAGCTCGAGGGCATCCGCGTCGGCTATCCCGTGGCCGGCGGCTTGCGCGTCGTCGTCGACGCGCTGTCGCTGTCGCTGCCGGCCGGCGGCATCGGCTGCCTGCTCGGCGCGTCGGGCTGCGGCAAGACCACCGTGCTGCGCGCGATCGCCGGCTTCGAACCGCTGCGCGAGGGCCGCGTCGTGTTGGCCGGACACGTGCTGTCGACGCCCGAGGGCACGGTGCCGCCGGAGCGGCGCGGCGTCGGCATGATGTTCCAGGACTATGCGCTGTTCCCGCATCTCGACGTCGCCGGCAACGTGGGCTTCGGCCTGGCGCGCCTGTCGCGCGCGGCACGCGACGCGCGCATCGCCGAAGTGCTGGCCCTGGTCGGGCTGGCGGATCGCGCCGGTTCGTATCCGCACGAACTCTCCGGCGGCCAGCAGCAGCGGGTCGCGCTGGCGCGCGCGCTGGCGCCGTCGCCGTCGTTGCTGCTGCTCGACGAGCCGTTCTCCAACCTCGACATCGACACCCGCGAGCATCTTGCCGGTGAACTGCGCGCGATCCTCAAGCGCACCGGCACCACCGCGCTGCTGGTCACCCACGACCAGGCCGAGGCCTTCGCGATGGCCGACGCCATCGGCGTGATGGATCGCGGCCGGATATTGCAGTGGGCCGACGCGCAGACGCTGTACCGCGCGCCGGCCGACCGCTTCGTCGCCGGTTTCGTCGGCCGCGGCAGCGTGGTGCCCGCGGCGGCGCTGGGGCTGGCGGGCGGGGGCGAGGTGCTGCTGCGGCCGGACCAGTTGGTGCCCGATGGGGACGGCACGCTGCGTGCGGAAGTGCTCTCGGCGACCTTCCTCGGGCCGCACCACGTGTTGCGGCTGCGGTTGGGGGGCGGCGAGGTGGTCGAGATCGATTTTCCGGGTGTCGCGCCGCCCGCGCCGGGCATCGTACTTGCGCTGCGCCTGGCCGGTGGGCCGCTGCTGGGGTTTCCGCAGCGGGAAGATGCGGCGTAGTCCATGTCGCGGCGCCGTTCCGCATGCCGGAGCACCCGACACGTTGCCATCCCGAACGCAGTGAGGGATCTGCTCTCGCGGATCGTGCGCTGCGGTCGGACGGCAGATCCCTCGCTGCGCTCGGGATGACAAACCTTTAGGCTCTCCCGATTCCCGATTCCCGATTCCCGGCTTCTCTTCACCATGTCCCGCCTGCAGTTCCAGCTCCTCTCCACCGACGGCATCGCCCGCCGCGGCCGCCTCACCTTTCCGCGCGGCACGGTGGAGACGCCCGCGTTCATGCCGGTCGGCACCTACGGCACGGTCAAGGGCATGCTGCCGGAGCAGGTGCGCGCGCTGGGCGCGGAGATCATCCTCGGCAACACCTTCCACCTGTTCCTGCGGCCGGGCCTGGAGGTGATCGAGGCGCACGGCGGGCTGCACGGCTTCGCGCGCTGGGACGGGCCGATCCTCACCGATTCCGGCGGTTTCCAGGTGTTCTCGCTGGCGCACCGGCGCAAGATCACCGAGGCCGGCGTGACCTTCGCCGCGCCCACCGACGGCTCGAAGGTGTTCCTCGGCCCCGAGGAAAGCATGCGCATCCAGAAGGTGCTGGGCAGCGACATCGTCATGATCTTCGACGAGTGCCCGCCGGTGCACGTGGACGGCCGGCCGGTGGACAAGCGCGTGGTCGAGCGTTCGATGGAACTGTCGCTGCGCTGGGCCGAGCGCAGCCGGTGCGCGCACGAGGGCAACGACGCGGCGCTGTTCGGCATCGTCCAGGGCGGGGTGCACCACGACCTGCGCACGCGCTCGGCGGACGGTTTGAAGGCAATCGGTTTCGACGGCTACGCAGTCGGCGGGCTGGCGGTGGGCGAGACCGAGGCCGAGCGCAACGCCATGCTCGAGCACACCTGCCCGCAACTGCCGGCCGACCGCCCGCGCTACCTGATGGGCGTCGGGCGGCCGGAGGACCTGGTCGAGGCGGTCGCGCGCGGCATCGACATGTTCGATTGCGTGATGCCGACCCGCAACGCCCGCAACGGCCACTACTTCACCTCGACCGGCGTGGTGCGGGTGCGCAACGCGAAGTACGAGCGCGACCTGCGCCCGATCGAGGAGGGCTGCGGCTGCCCGGCCTGCGCCGGCGGCTACAGCCGCGCCTACCTGCGCCACCTCGACCGCTGCAACGAGATGCTGGGCCCGATCCTGGGCACCCTGCACAACCTCTGGCACTACCAGAAGCTCATGGCCGACATGCGCGCGGCGATCGGGCAGGGAACCTTCGCCGCCTTCCGCGAGTCCTTCCACGCGGCCCGCCGGCCCGGGTAAGGGCGCCTTCAGGCGCGATTCCCCGCGATCCCGGGGCCGGAAATCGAGCCCGGGGGCGCTCCCGCCCCCGGCCCGTGGCATAATTCCCGGCTATTTTCCGCGAGATGGACCCAATCCGATGAACCTGCTGGACCTGCTGATCGCCCCGGCCCACGCCCAGGCCGCCGCTGCCCCCCAGGGAGGCGGGCTGAGCTTCCTGATCATGCCGATCATCCTGATCGCGATCATGTACTTCCTGATGATCCGCCCGCAGATGAAGCGGCAGAAGGAGCATCGCGCGATGCTCGACAAGCTGTCGGTCGGCGACGAGGTCATCACCAACGGCGGCATCGCCGGCACCGTGCGCGGGCTCGGCGACAGCTTCATCACCGTCGAGATCGCCGACCGCGTGGAGATCCGCCTGCAGAAGGGCGCGATCGCCAACGTGCTGCCCAAGGGCACGCTCAAGGCGGCCTGACCGCGCCGGCGGCGCCGCGCGACCGCGCAGCGCCGCCGCATCGCACCGACTTTTCCTGTCCCGGCCCCGGGGCAGGCACGGGGCGAGGCCCGAAGGCCGCGCCTCCCTTCCGCCAGACGATACCCGCATGCTCGAATTTCCCCGCTGGAAATACGTCCTCATCCTGATCGTGGTGCTGCTCAGCGCGCTCTACGCCGTGCCGAACATCTACCAGAAGGATCCCTCTGTGCAGGTGACGAAGAACCGCCCCGCGGCGGTCGTCGACGAGGCGCTGGTGCAGCGGGTGCAGGGCGTGCTGACCGAGGCCGGTATCACGCCGAAGTCGGTCGCGCTCGAGGGCGCGCAACTGCTGGTCCGCCTGCCGGACGCCCCCACCCAGACGCGCGCGGCCGACGCCCTGCGTCCGGCGCTGGGCGAGGATTATTCCGCGGCGCTGAACCTGGTGCCGACCACGCCGGCGTGGCTGGAGAAGCTCGGCGCCAGGCCGATGTCGCTGGGCCTCGACCTGCAGGGCGGCGTGCATTTCATGATGCAGGTCGACCAGAAGGCGGCGCTGGAAAAGCGCGTCGACGCCTACGCCGACACCATCCGCGTCGCGCTGCGCGAGGCGCGCGTCGGCTACACCGGCGCCGAGCGCCGACCCGACAACACCGTGCTGGTCTCGCTGAGCAACGCCGCCGACGCGGGCAAGGCGCGCACCGCGATCTCGACCGCGCTCAGCGGCCTCAGCGGCGCGGCGACGCTCGGCACCAGCGGCCCGTCGATCGACGCCGACGGCAACCGCATCACCGTGCGGCTGTCGGAGGGCGAGGTCTCGCGCATCGCCAGCGACGCGATCGAGCAGAACCGCAACGTCATCGCCAACCGCATCAACGCCATCGGCGTGGCCGAGCCCGTGCTGCAGCGCCAGGGCGAGGATCGCCTCGTGATCCAGTTGCCCGGCCTGCAGGACACCGCCGAGGCCAAGCGCCTGATCGGCGCCACCGCGACCCTGGAGTTCCGCGCCGTCACCGGCGACGAGGCGCAGGCCGCCGCGGCGCTGGCCGACAACAACATCCCGGCCGGTTCGCGCATCTACCGCGACCAGAACGGCCAGCCGCTGCTGCTCTCGCGCAGGCTGCTGGTGTCGGGCGACGAGCTTGTCAACGCCCAGCCGCAGACCGATGCCCAGACCGGCCTGCCCGCGGTGAGCATCACGCTCAACGCCGCCGGCGGCAAGCGCATGCTCGACCACACGCTGGAGAACGTCGGCAACCGCCTCGGCATCGTCTACGTCGAGCGCATCCCGACGGTGACGATGGTCAACGGCGAGGAAGTGCGCTCGGCGCGCACCGAGGAGCGCGTGATCAGCTCGTCGACGATCCGCGGCGTGTTCGGCAAGGACTTCCAGACCACCGGCCTGAGCCGCGAGGAAGCCGCCGCGCTGGCCAAGCAGCTCAAGGCCGGTGCGCTGGCTGCGCCGATGGACTTCGTCGAGGAAGGCGTGATCGGCCCGACGCTCGGCGCCGAGAACGTGGCGCGCGGCACCCAGGCGGTGATGTACGCGTTCCTGTTCACCCTGATCTTTTTCGCGATCTACTACCGCATGTTCGGCCTGATCACCTGCGTCGCGCTGCTGCTCAACCTGCTGATGGTGGTGGCGGTGATGTCGCTGTTCGGCGCGACCATGACCCTGCCGGGCTTCGCCGGCCTGGCGCTGTCGATCGGCATGTCGGTCGACGCCAACGTGCTGATCAACGAGCGCATCCGCGAGGAGTTGCGCGCGGGGCTGCCGCCGCGAAGCGCGATCGCGACCGGCTACGACAAGGCCTCGGGCACCATCTTCGACTCCAACATGACCGCGCTGCTGGCCGGCGTCGCGCTGTACGCCTTCGGCACCGGGCCGCTGCGCGGCTTTGCGGTGACCATGGTGATCGGCATCCTCACCTCGGTGTTCACCGCGGTCACCGTGTCGCGCGGCGTCGCCACGCTGATCTACGGCGGCAGGCGCAAACTCAAGTCGATCGCCATCTGAGCATCGGGAGACCACGACCATGAAACTGTTCCCGCTGCACCTGATTCCGAACGACACCCGCATCGATTTCATGCGCTGGCGGTTCGTCACCATCGCCTTCATGCTGCTGCTGATGGTCGCCTCGGTCGTGCAGATCGCGATCAACGGCTTCAACTACGCGCTCGACTTCACCGGCGGCACCTCGGTGGAACTGGTGTTCGAGAAGCCGGCCGACGTCGACGCGGTGCGCGGGCGCCTCGAGGCCGCGGGCTATCCCGGCGCCCAGGTCCAGACCATGGGCACCGCCAGCGACCTGATGATCCGCCTGCAGCCCAAGGACGGAGGCACCGACGCCGAGGCGATCAACCGGACCGCCGACGACGTGCTGCGCGCGGCCTCCGTCGAGGGCAATGCCGCCACCGTCAAGGGCCGCTCCTTCGTCGGCCCGCAGGTCGGACAGGACCTGGCGAAGAAGGGCATCTACGCCATCGTCTTCGTGGTCGTCGGCTTCCTGATCTACATCGCCTTCCGCTTCGAGTGGAAGTTCGCGGTGTCGGCGATCATCACCACCCTGGGCGACGTGCTGATCGTCGCCGGCTGGTTCTCGCTGGCCGGGCGCGAGTTCGACCTGACCCTGCTGGCCGGCCTGCTGACGGTGATGGGCTTCTCGATCAACGACACCATCGTGGTGTTCGACCGCGTACGCGAGAACTTCCGCACCATGCGCGCCGATCCGCTGACCATCCTCAACGCGTCGGTCAACCAGACCCTGTCGCGCACGATCATCACCTCGGTGGTGGCGTTCCTGACCGTGCTGGCGCTGTACATCTACGGAGGCGGCTCGCTGGAGGGCATGTCTGAGGCGATGATGATCGGCATCGTGATCGGCACGGCGTCGTCGATCCTGGTGGCCTGCCCGCTGCTGACGCTCGGCTTCCTGCGCGTGACCAAGCAGGACCTGCTGCCGAAGGCGCGGGACGAGGCGGCGTTGGCGCGGAGGCCATGATTGGTGGGGAAGCCGTGATTGGTGATTCGTGATTCGTAAAGGCAGAAGGCCGCGCATTGCGCGGCCTTCTTTTTTGCTTTGCGCGGACTGAATCGGTCCAGTTCCGTGATGCCCCCCATGTCGTCATCCCGGCTTTCGCCGGGATGACGGGCGCGGGTTTCGCCGGGATGATGGTGCCAAGTCCCGTCGGAGTGGCGGTGTGGACTTTGCCGGGATGGCGGGCACGAATTTCGTGCCGGACTATCAGCGTCAGTCGAAGGCCTTCGCGTAACCCGACGCCACGATCGCCTTCTGCAGCGCCTCGCTGACCTTGACGTTGCCGGCGACGAGCTGGCGGCCGGCCGCCGCGCCCGGGACGTGCATCGGCCCCGTCGCGGTGCCCTTGAAGTCGCAGACGCGGCCGCCGGCCTCGCGCACCAGCAGCACGCCGGCGGCGATGTCCCAGGCCTGCACGCCGGCCTCGAAGTAGGCGTCGCAGCGGCCCGCGGCCACGTAGGCCAGGTCGAGCGCGGCCGAGCCGGTGCGGCGCACGTCCTCGGCGTCCTGGAGCAGGCCCTTCACACAGTCCAGGTGCGCGTCGATGCGCTTGCGCTCGCGCGGCGGGAAGCCGGTGACCAGCATCGCGCCGGACAGGTCCTTGCGCTCGGCGACGCGGATGCGCTTGTCGTTGAGCTGCGCGCCGGCGCCGCGGGTGGCGATGAACAGTTCGTTGCGCAGCGGGTCGAACACCACGCCGTGCAGCGGTTCCGGCCCCTCGCACAGCGCGATCGAGACGCACCAGTGCGGGATGCCGTGCAGGTAGTTGCTGGTGCCGTCGAGCGGATCGATGACCCAGGTGTAGCGGCTGGCGCCGCGATTGCCCTTCTGCGCGCCGCCTTCCTCGCCGAGGACGGCGTAGTCGGGGTTGGCCCGCCGCAGTTCCTTGACGATCGCTTCCTCGGCCAGGCCGTCGACTTCGCTGGCATAGTCCAGCCGGTCCTTCTCGACCACGTTCAGCGCATCCAGCCGGTACATGTGCCGCAGCAGCACGTTGCCTCCCGCGCGCGCGGCCTTGACCATGATGTTGACGGCAGGGGCGAGCATTGCGGACTCCAGTGCGCGGGCGGGGTTCGGCGGGTGGAAAGAGCGGGCCGGCGCTGGGCCGGGCGCGCAGTTTACCATCCACGCATGAGCGACTCCCTGCACGCCGCCGACCGCCTGCGCATCGTCCTGGTCGGTACCCAGCACCCGGGCAACATCGGTTCGGCCGCGCGGGCAATGAAGACCATGGGCCTGCGCCGGCTGGTGCTGGTGGCGCCGGAGCGCTTCCCGCATGCCGACGCGGCGGCCATGGCCGCGGGCGCGGGTGACGTGCTCGACGCCGCGGCGCAGGTGCCGACCCTGGCCGAGGCCGTCGCCGACTGCCGGCTGGTGCTGGGCTGCACCGCGCGCAGCCGCAGGATCGCGCTGGAGGAACTGCTGCCGCGCGAGGCCGCGACGCGCGCGGTCGCGACCGCGGGCGGGGGCACCGAGGCGGCGCTGGTGTTCGGCCGCGAGCGCACCGGGCTCGACAACGAGGAGCTGCAGCTGTGCCACGCGGCGGTGACGATCCCCGCCGATCCCGGCTACAGCTCGCTCAACCTCGCCGCGGCGGTGCAGGTGCTGTCCTACGAGCTGCGGGTGGCGATGCTGGGCCTGCACGAACGGCCGCCGGCGCCGGCGCCGGCGGCCGACGGCGACGTGCCCGCCAGCCATGCCGAACTGGAGGGCTTCTTCGCCCAGTTGGCCGACACCCTGGACGCGATCGACTTCCACAAGGGCCGCGCGCCGGAGTCGGCGATGCGCAAGCTGCGCCGGATCTTCCTGCGCAGCCGGCTGGACGATCGCGACGTCCGGCTGCTGCGCGGGGTGCTGGCCGACGCCCAGCGCATGGCGCGGCTGGCGGCCGGCGGGCCGGGTTGAGGCCACCCGCCCCGGCGTCCGCTGTCGCCGGCGCTCGTGCCACGGGTTCTGCCCGCCTGCGCGGCAGCGGCGCTGCTTTCGCGAAGCCTGTCATTCCGACTGCAGGGACGCCTGTCATTTCGACCGCAGGGAGAAATCTTCCTTCCGCGCGCCGGACAGGAGATTTCTCCCTGCGGTCGAAATGACATGGGAACGGAATGACGCCTGTCCAATGGTTCCCTAGCCGGGATTCCCGGTTTTCGGCTAGTCTCGCGGCCGTGTCCGCCCTGAACTGGAACCGCCCCTTGTCCCTGCTGTCCGCCGGTTTCAGGCACCTGCTGCTGCTCGGGCTGTGGCTCGCGTTCGCCGTCCCGGCCGCCGCGGACGACGGGGTGCTGGTGCTCGGCCGTATCAGCGACGATCCCAAGGCGCACTACGAGCAGCTCAAGCCGCTGCTGGACTACGTGGTGCCGCGGATGGCCGACGTCGGCATCCGCGAGGGCCGCGTGCTGATGGCGCGCGACGTGCAGCAGATGCAGAGCTACA
>JAFAEU010000251.1 GCA_023423855.1 Pseudomonadota bacterium
GGCGAGTATTTCAGGTCCGGCCGCTGCACCAGGTCGTAGACCTGGATCACGCGGTTGAGGTTGACCGGGCCGTCGATGCGGTAGACCGCGTTCTCGGGCAGCTCGAAGTTCTGCAGCAGGCTGCGCACGATCGGTTTGGGGCAGTTGGCGGCGATCTCCAGCCGCATCGCGCGCAGGTAGCCGCGGCCCTGCAGTTCGTCGCGCAGCGCCAGCGCGAGGTTCTCGACCTCGTCCTCGTCGACGATCAGCTCGGAGTTGCGCGTCACCCGGAACTGGTAGGCGCCCTTGACCTCCATGCCCGGGAACAGCTCGTGGACGAACTCCGACAGCACCGACGAAAGGAACACGAAGTCGTACTCGCCGCCGGAAATGCTCTCGGGAAGCTGGATGATGCGCGGCAGAGAGCGCGGCGCGCGCACGATCGCGAGGTTGCCGACGCGGCCGAACGCGTCCTTGCCCTTGAGTACGACGACGATGTTCAGCGACTTGTTGAGGATCTTCGGGAACGGGTGCGCCGGGTCCAGGCCCAGCGGCGACAGCACCGGCATGATCTCGTCGCGGAAATAGGCGCGCAGCCAGCGCGTCTGCCGCGCGGTCCACTGTGCGCGGCCGAGCACGCGCACGCCGCTTTCGGCCAGCGTCGGGCGCAGCACGTCGTTCCAGCAGCGGTACTGGGCGTCCACCAGTTCCGCGGCGCGGTCGTGGATGCGCTTGAGCACCGTCGCCGGCGCCAGCCCGTCCGGCGAGGGCACGGCGCCGAAGTCCTGCGCGTGGCGCACGGTGGCGGCGCGGATCTCGAAGAACTCGTCGAGGTTGGTGCAGGAGATGCACAGGTAGCGCAGCCGCTCCAGAAGCGGCACCGATTCGTCGAGCGCCTGCGCCAGCACGCGGAAGTTGAAGTCGAGCTGCGACAGTTCGCGGTTGAAGTACAGCGAGGGATCGCGCAGCGGATCGGCGTCGCCGGCATCGATCGGCGGCGGGGCCGGTTCGGGCGCGCGCGCGGGCTTTCGGCTGCGCGGCCTGGCCGGACGCGGCGGGCGGTCGCTGGACTTCTTCACGAGGCGGCTCCGTGGCTGGCGGCGTCGGGCGCCTGCACCCGCTCGGCGCCGAAATGGCAGGAAAAGATGCTGCCGCGCCCGACTTCGCTGGCGATCTCCAGCCGCGCATGGTGCAGGTTCAGCACGTGCTTGACGATCGCAAGGCCGAGGCCGGTGCCGCCGGATTCGCGCGAGCGGCTGGTGGAGACGCGGTAGAAGCGCTCGGTGAGCCTGGGCAGGTGCGCGGCCGGGATGCCGTAGCCGGAGTCCTGCACCGACAGCACCGCGCCCCCGCCCTCGCGTGCGAAGCGGATCGCGATGGTGCCGTCGGCCGGCGTGTAGCGCACGGCGTTGCTGACGAGGTTGGAGAAGGCGCTGTGCAGCTCCTTGGTCGAACCGCGCAGGTCGACGCCGGCGCTGTCCTCCAGCGTGATGACGTGGCGCCCCTGGCTGAGCGCCTCGGCCTCGCGGCGCAGCGTCGAGAGCATCGACCCCATCGCCACCGTCTCGCTGTCGATGCCGTCCTGCGCCTCCAGCCGCGACAGCGTCAGCAGGTCCTCGACCAGTTGGGTCATGCGCTGCGACTGCAGCTGCATTTCCGACAGCATCGGCGCCCATTCGGGATGCTCGTCGGGATCGAGCATGTCGAGGTAGCCGTGGACCACGGTCAGCGGCGTGCGCAACTCGTGCGAGACGTTGGCGACGAAGTCGCGGCGCACCTGTTCGAGCCGCATCATCTTGGTGACGTTGCGCGCCACCACCAGCCACAGGTCCTCGGAGTAGGGGATCAGGCGCAGGTCCAGGCGGATGTCGGACGAGACCGGCGACGGCGCGTCCAGCAGCGGCTCGGCATTGCGGCCGGCCGTGAGCCAGTGCGAGATCTGCAGGGTCTGCAGGCGTTCGCCCAGCGGCTGGCCGATGTCCTGCGGATAGCGCAGGCCGAGCAGGCTGGTCGCGGCCTCGTTGAACCACTGCACGCGCTGGCTGTTGCGTTCGACCACCGCCACCGCGTCGGGCAGCGCCGCCGCGGCCGCGCGGTAGGCGCGCAGCATCGCCACCAGCCGGCGCTTGCGTGCGCGCATGTTCTCCTGGTTCTCGCGCAACTGGCGTTCGAGCTCGTTCCAGACGCCGTCGCCCTCCGCCACCGGCTGCCGCTGCCGCGAGCTCAGCCGCGCCAGCACGCGGCGCAGGCGCCAGTAGTGCCATGCGACCACGCCCAGCGCCGCCAGCGCCAGCGCCAGCCCGACCTGGCCCAGCAGCAGGCCCAGCAGCAGCGCGGCCGCGAGCACCAGCACGAGCTGGCCGAGGGTGCGGGTCCAGGCGGAACGGGCGCGGGGGGGCATGGTCAGATGCGGGGAATGGGGAATGGAGAATGGAGAATGGGAAAAAGCGGCAGGGAGCATCGCGAACAGATTTCCGGATGCATGGATCCTGTCATCCCGAGCGTAGCGAGGGATCTCGCATCCGATCGCCGGAAAGAAGATCCCTCGCTACGCTCGGGATGACAAGAATGCCCGGGCTGTTGCCCATTCCCTATTCTCCATTCCCCATTCCCCGCCCTGCTCACACCGCCGCCGAGAACCGGTAGCCCGACCCGCGCACGGTCTGCACCATGGCGTCGAGGCCGGCCGGTTCCAGGGTCTTGCGCAGGCGGCGGATGTGCACGTCGACGGTGCGTTCCTCGACGTAGACGCTGCCGCCCCAGACGTGGTCGAGCAGCTGGGTGCGGCTGTAGACGCGCTCGGGGTGGGTCATGAAGAAGTGCAGCAGGCGGTATTCTGTCGGGCCGATGCTGACCGGTTCGTCGCCGGCGAACACGCGGTGCGCGGCGCCGTCGATGCGCAGCTTGCCGACGCTGACGCTGCCGTCCTCGTCGTCCTCGCGCGAGCGGCGCATCACCGCGCGGATGCGCGCCAGCAGCTCGCGCGCCGAGAACGGCTTGACCACGTAGTCGTCGACGCCGGCCTCGAGTCCGCCGACGCGGTCGTTCTCCTCGCCGCGCGCGGTGAGCATGATGATCGGCACCTCGCGGGTCAGCGTCTCCTTGCGCCAGCGCCGCGCCAGTTCCAGTCCGCTGGTGCCGGGGAGCATCCAGTCGAGCAGGATCAGGTCGGGCACGCGGTCGGCGATCGCCGACTGCGCCTCGCGGGCGTCGCCGGCGTGGGCCGGCTCGAAATCGCCCTTGCGCAGGGCGAAGGCCACCATCTCGCGGATCGCGGGTTCGTCGTCGACGATCAGGATGCGTTTCTGCACGGTCGGTCCTGCCTGTGCCGGCCGGGGCGGCCGGTGAGGGCATTAGACGACAGTTTTATGACGAAATTGTGACCCGCCCCGGAGCTGGTATCGGTCCCGGGGCGGTACGACGATTGTGCCGCGATGCGCCCGTGGGAGCGGCCTTCGGCAGGCCCGGGGCAGTCGCTTGGCCGCGATCCGGGGAGCGTCGGCGCATCGCGCGCAAGTGCGCTCCCCCACGAGGCCCCCTCAGCGGCGGCGCAGGTCGGGGTCGCGCACGCCCTGCCGGCGCAGTTCCAGCACCACGGGGGTGATCTGCGCGATCCGGGCGTCGATCCGGGCGCGGGCGTAGTAGTCGAGGTCGTCGCGCTTCTTCAGCGTGTTGAGCTGGACCAGCGCCTGCTCCTCGCGACCGCCGAAGAAGGCGGCCTCGGCCCAGGCCTCGCCGGCGCGCACCGGGTCGCCGGCGATCTCGCTGGCGCGGGCGAAGGTGCGCTGGAACGCCGGATCGCCGCTGTTGGCGCCCAGCAGCGGGCGCAGGACGGCCTGGGCGCGGCGTCCCGCCTCGGCCGTGTTGCGGGTGACCAGCACGTCGGCATAGCCCATCGCGACGGCGGGATTGCGCGGCATCCGCTCCAGCAGCGCCTCGAAGCGACGGTCGGCGGCCGCGGCGCGGCCGGCGGGGGCGTCGG
>JAFAEU010000410.1 GCA_023423855.1 Pseudomonadota bacterium
CTGGTAGTCCTGCGCCAGCGTGCGCGCCGGCAGCTTGCCCGGCTTGCGCACCGGCACGAAGCCGCAGCCCAGCTCGCGCGCCAGCGCCGCGCCGAGGATGAAGCCGCGCGATTCGACGCCCGCCACCGCGTCCGGCGGCGCGTCGCGCCACGGCGCGGCCATCGCCGCGATCGCGGCAGCGAAGGCCACGGCGTCGGCCAGCACCGGGGTGATGTCCTTGAACACGATCCCGGGCTTCGGGAAATCGGGGACGTCGCGGATCAGGCGGGACCAGTCGGACACGTTCGCATTCCTGGGGCGGGAGAGCCCCCGCATCCTATCGTCACTGCCGCCGCACGCGCCTTCGCGCTATCGTGGCCGCCCGACGATCCCGAGGAGCACGCCATGCGCCTGCTGTCCATCCTGGTCCTGACGCTGTCCGCCGCCGCCGCGAGCGCCGCCACGCCCTACGGCCAGCCCATGCCCGAAGGCGAAGCCGTCCCGGTCTCGCAGGCGATCGCCGACTTCGACGCCCACGCCGACCGGCCGCAGCGCTTCAGCGGCCGCATCACCGAGGTCTGCCAGGCCAAGGGCTGCTGGATGATGCTGGAGGACGACGGCAAGCTCGCGCGGGTAATGTTCGGCAAGCATGACTTCTACATACCGAAAGACACCACCGGTACCGCGGTGGTGCACGGCGTGCTGACGCGCAAGGAGCTCACGCCCGAGCAGGTCGAGCACCTGAGCGGCGACAGCGGCAAGGGCATCGCCGCCGAGCCGGTCGAATACCGCATCACCGCCGACGGCATCGAAGTCGCCTCCTGAGGTCCGCGCGGCGCGAGCCGCGAAGGCAGCGGCATGAAGTCCCGCGTCCCGTCCCCGCCGCCCGCAAGCTGGGTCGGCGCAAGCGGTCTTGCGCCCGTCCGCGGGAGAAGGACAGAGATGGCGGCCGGCCTGCTGCTGGCCGTCGCCGCACTGGCGATGCTGCTGCCGCCGGCCGATGCACGCATCGTCTACCGCTGCGTGCGCGACGGCACCGTCAGCCTGTCCACCGCGCCCGAGCCGGGCTCGAAGTGCGAGGCGAAGGAAATCGACGACAGCGCCGTGCAGGCGCCGAACCTGTGGGGGTCGATGGGCGTGTTCAGCGGCACGCTGTACGAACGCGAGCAGGACGGGAAACTCGTCTACGGCACGCGCAAGCTGCCCGGCTCGCGCGTGTACCTGAAGTTCACCGCGGTCACGCCGCCGGGCGAACCCGCGCACGAGGGGCTGGGCAATGTCGGCGCGCCGCAGCTCGGGCCGTTCGCGGCGGAGTTCAAGGCCGCCGCGAAGGCGACCGGCGTCGAGGATGCGTGGCTGCGCGCGATCGCGCACGCCGAAAGCGCGTTCGACGCGGACGCGCTGTCGGACAAGGGCGCGCAGGGCGTAATGCAGCTGATGCCCGACGTGGTCGCCGACTACGGCGTCGCCGATCCCTTCGACGCGAAGCAGTCGATCCAGGCCGGCGCGCGCCACCTGCGCGCGCTGCTGCGCCGCTACGGCAACGACCGCACCCTGGCGCTCGCGGCCTACAACGCCGGCATCGGCACCGTGCAGCGCCACGGCGGCGTGCCGCCATACCCGGAGACGCAGGCCTACATCGCCAAGGTGCAGGCGCTGCACGCGCGCTATCGCGAGGCGATGGGCATCAGGACGGAGCGGCCGGCGCAGTAGCGGGCCCTGCACGCCATCGGTTGGCAGCATCCGGATGCACGCATGCGGATCGAAGAACGAAGCCGTCATCCCGGCGAAAGCCGGGATCCATTTTGCCGTTGCCTTCCTTCTTCACAGCCAGGCAGCAGCTGGATCAAGATGGTCCCGGCTTTCGCCGGGATGACGGTGCGGGGGGCTTTCGCCGGAGGATGACGTTTGCTTCGGAGAGCGTGAACCGTCCGTAGGTCGGGGCTACGCCCCCGACGCCCCGTCTACGTCATTCCATCTTCCCGGCCGCCAAAATGCGTCAGCCCTTCGGCGTCAGCTTCAGCAGTCGGCCGCCCTTGCCGTCCTCGATCACCCACAGCGCGCCGTCCGGGCCCTGGCGCACGCCGCGGATGCGGGCGCCCATCTCGAAGCGCTCGGCCTCCCAGGCGCGGTCGCCTTCGAACTGGATGCGCACCAGCGACTGCGACGACAGACCGCCGGCGAAGGCATTGCCCTTCCACGCCGGGAACACGTCGCCGGAATAGAAGATCAGGCTCGACGGCGAGATCACCGGCGTCCACGTGATCGCGGGCGTGCTGAATTCCGGGCGCGTGTCGTGGTCCGGGATCGGACGGCCGTCGTAGTGGTCGCCATTGGACACGATCGGATAGCCGTAGTTGGCGCCGCGCTCGACCTTGTTGAGTTCGTCGCCGCCTTTCGGGCCCATCTCGATGTCCCACAGCTGGCCGTTGCCGTCGAAGGCGATGCCCAGCGGATTGCGATGGCCGAGCGACCACACCTGCGCCGCCACCTCGCCCTGCCCGGCGAACGGATTGTCCGCCGGCACGCTGCCGTCGTCGTTGAAGCGCAGCACCTTGCCGAGGTTGGACGCCATGTCCTGCGCCGGATCGAACTTCTGGCGCTCGCCGGAGGCGATCCACAGCTTGCCGTCGTCGCCGAACGCGATGCGGTGACCGTAGTGGCCCTGTCCGCTCACCTTCGGCACCTGGCGCCAGATCACCTCGACGCCTTCGAGCGCACCGCCGCCGGCATCGTCGGTGACCAGCGTCGCGCGCGCGACCGCTGCGCCGGCGGTGTTGCCGTCGCCCGCTTCCGCGTAGCTGATGTAGACCCGTCCGTTGCTGGCGAACTGCGGGTGCGGCACCACGTCGCCGAAGCCACCCTGTCCGCCATAGGCCACCTGCGGCACGCCGGTGACCTCGCCGGCGTGGCCGGTGGCGACGTCGACCAGCTTGAGCGTGCCCGGCTTCTCGCTGACCAGCAGGCGGCCGTCGGGCAGGAAGCCCAGCGCCCAGGGTTCGTCGAACGAGGCCACGGTTTCGGCCGTGAACGGACCGATGGCGCGGGTTTCGCGCGCCTGCTGCGCGGCTGCCGGGACAGTGGCGTCCTCGGTCTGCGCGGCGGGGGCGGTGGTGCTGCCGGCATTGCAGGCCGTCAGCAGCGCAAGGGAGAGCAGGGTGGTCGTCAAGGTGGAGCGATGCATCGGACAGTCCTCGCCGGGATCGGGGTCGGCGTCATGATAGCGTCGGATCGCGATCCGGCCGCGTGGGCGGCCTTTGGGTCCGGAGTGTCTTCGACGATGCAGGATTTCGAAACGTGCACGTGTCCGTACTGCGGCGAGCCGATCACGATCGCCGTCGATGCCTCCGCGGGCGAGCAGCAGTACATCGAGGATTGCCAGGTCTGCTGCCGGCCGATCGCGCTTTCCGTCACGTTCGATGCCCAGGGTTTACCCCAGGTATCGATGCGCCGCGATGACGAATGATGCCGAAGCGGTAGGGAAAAACAGCTTGGATCCAACGCTTTTCCAAGCGCGACAAACGACGGCGGCAATGCTGAACGCCCGTCGGCGCGGAACATCCTGTTAACTTCGAACATGCACGGATCTTTATGCGTGCGCGGGCAAGGTGGTCGCCGTGCGGAAGCGACACCCCATGCAACACCTCTGCCGCGCGCCCATTTTGAATCCCCACGGGAGATAGTGATGAAGAATGCACGCAAGCCGCTGTTCGGACTGATCGCGCTGGGCGCGGCCCTCGCCATGCCGATGGCCTTCGCGCAGGATCCGGCCGCGACCGAACCGACCGCCCAGGACCCGACCAGCCAGTACCCGACCGCCCAGGACCCGGCACAGTCCACCGCGCCGGCCGCGCAGCAGCAGCCGCTGACCTGGGCCGACCTCGACGTCGACGGCAACGGCACGCTGAGCAAGACCGAAGCCGGCAACCTGCAGTCGCTGGCGCAGGTGTTCGACGAGGCCGACACCGACCGCGACGGCGAACTGACCCCGGACGAGTACAAGGCCTTCGTCGCCAAGGCGAACGAGCAGCAGCCCGACGCCTCGGGCGGCGCCGACTGAGCCTGGTCCAACCCCTCTCCAAGTCCTGTTTCCCATGACAGGCAAGTGAGCCATCGGCGGCCTCCGGGCCGCCGATGTCTTTTGCGTTGCGGCATACTGCGACGATGACCGCGATCGACATGGTCGGCTTCGACGCCGACGACACCCTCTGGCGCAGCGAGGACTACTTCCACGCCGCGCAGGATGAATTCGAACGCATCGTCGGCCGCCACGTCGACCTCGCCGACCTGCGCCTGCGCGAGCGGCTGTACGCGGTGGAGAAGGGCAACATCGCCGTGTTCGGCTATGGCGTGAAGGGCATGGCGCTGTCGATGGTGGAGGCGGCGGTCGACATCACCGACGGCCGCATCCATGCGCGCGACCTGCACCGCATCGTGCAGATCGCCAAGGACATGCTGCGCCATCCGGTGGAACTGTTGCCCGGCGTGCGCGAAGCGGTCGAGGCGATCGCCGCCGAACACCCGGTGGTGCTGGTCACCAAGGGCGACCTGTTCCACCAGGAGGCCAAGGTGCGCGAGTCCGGCCTGGCCGACCTGTTCCGGCGCATCGAGATCGTCAGCGAGAAGGACGTGGCCACCTACGCGCGCCTGCTCGACGAGTTCGCGATTCCCGCCGACCGCTTCGTGATGATCGGTAACTCGCTGCGTTCTGACATCGTGCCGGTGCTGCAACTGGGCGGCTGGGGCGTGCACGTGCCCTACCACCTGACCTGGGAGCACGAGAACGAAGCCGACGACGTCGGCGGGCATCCGCGGTTTCTGCAGGTGGCGACAGCCGAGGCCCTGCCTGTGGCGATCCGCGACATCGTGGCGGCAGGCGCCGTCGCTGCAATCGCGACCGGATGACACGGAGCACGCCGATGCGCGCATCCACGCACCTTGCCCCGATCCTCGCCATCGCGCTGCTGGCGCCGTGCCCGACGCTCGCGCAGGAAGCGACGCCGCCCATGCAGGAGGCGGAACGCGACGCAACCGCTGCAGCGCAGCGGCGGCCGCAAACCGGCAACGCTTGGATCGACGCGCGCCTGCTCGACATGGACGACTACGCCGCGCGCTACCGCGACGCCTTCGTCGACGAGATCGTGCGCTACCACGAAGCGCCGCGCGCGCTGGTCGAGGACGCGTTGCGCGACGATGCGGCCACGCCGGGCGACGTCTACTACGCCTGCGCGCTGGCGCAGGTCACCGGCCGACCCTGCCGCGCGGTGCTCGACGCCTGGCGCGACGACCACGCCGACGGCTGGCAGGGCGTGGTGGAGCGGCTCGGCGTCGCCTCCGGCGCCGCGATCCACCGGCGCATCCGCGGCGACATCACCGAAAGTTACGTGCGCTGGGCGCGTCCGCTAGATCCCGGCGCGCGCTAGCGCCGATCCCTGCAATGAATCCTGCCCTCGCCGGGCAGATGACCGACAATATGATCTCGCGAAGGCCGTCGTGGCCCGTCCGCGCATCCTGCCCGCCCCATTCGATGCCCAACGCCAAACCCCAGATTGACCAGGATCGCTTGCGCCTATCCGTCGCTCCCATGATGGACTGGACGGACACCTTCTGCCGCGTCTTCCACCGCCTGCTGGCCCCACATGCGCGGCTGTATTCGGAAATGGTGCACGCGAACGCGGTGATCCACGGCGATCGCGCGCGGCTGCTGGCGCTCGATCCGGTCGAGCATCCGGTCGCGCTGCAGCTTGGCGGCAGCGAGCCGGTGCTGCTGGCGCAGGCGGCGCGGATCGGTGCGGAGCATGGCTTCGACGAGATCAACCTCAACTGCGGCTGTCCCTCCGACCGGGTGCAAGCCGGGCGCTTCGGCGCCTGCCTGATGCGCGAGCCGGCGCTGGTGGCCGACAGCGTGGCGGCGATGATCGCGGCGGTGGACGGCGTGCCGGTGACGGTGAAGTGCCGGCTGGGCGTCGACGACGACCATGACTGGGAGCGCTTCCTCGCTTTCGTCGACACCGTGGCGGCCGCCGGTTGCCGCGTGTTCGTGGTGCACGCGCGCAACGCCTGGCTCAAGGGGCTGTCGCCGAAGGAGAACCGCGAGGTGCCGCCGCTGCGTTACGACTGGGCCTACCGCCTCAAGCTCGAGCGGCCGGGACTGCAGGTGATCGTCAACGGTGGCATCGCCACGCTCGACGAGGCGCTTGCGCACCTCGACCACGCCGACGGCGCGATGCTCGGCCGCGCCGCGTACCACGATCCCTATGTACTGCATCGGCTCGATGCCGCGATGTTCGGCGGCGAGGTGCGGCCGCGGCACGCGCTGCTGCGCGCGATGCGCCCGTACGTCGAGGCGCAGCTGGCGCGCGGCGTCGCGCTCAAGCACGTCACCCGCCACCTGCTGGGGCTGTACCTCGGCCAGCCGGGCGGGCGCGTGTTCCGCCAGGTGCTGAGCGAGGGCGCGCACCGGCCGGGCGCGGACTGGTCGCTGGTCGAGCGTGCGATCGCCGCGACCGGTGCGCCCGCCGGCACGGCAGTGGAGGCCGCGGCGTGATCACGCGCGACATCGATGCCTTTGCCGCCTTCGCGCGCGGCTGCGCGCCCGACTTCGGCCCGGCGACCGCGAAGGCGGCCTTCCTGGTGTCGCCGGACGGCTTCGCGCGCGCCGAGCAGTCCGCGCGCGACAACCGCTACATGGCCGATGCCGCGGCGTTCGACGCCGACCGCGCGCTGCGCGAGCATCGCGCGCTGCACGTGGCGCTGTCGCGGCAACTGCCGACGGTCTGCTTCGCCGGTCACGAGGACACGCCGGACGCGCTGTTCCCGAACAACGTGTTCGCGACCGCGTCCGGGCGCCTGGTCGTGGGTCGCATGCGCCATGCCGTGCGTCAGCGCGAGGCCGGGCGCGACGATATCCGCGGCTGGTTCCGCGACGTGCTCGGCTACGAGGAGATCGACCTGTCGGCGCAGCCGCATCCCTGCGAGCTCACCGGCGCCCTGGTCATCGACCGCGCCCGCGGCCTCGGCTACTGCGGCCTGTCCGAGCGCTGCGACGCCGAGGGCGCGGCGCTGATGCACGCGGCGTTCGGCCTGCGCGCGACCCTGCTGTTCGACCTGGCGCCAGGCGAGTACCACACCAACGTGGTGCTGGCGGTACTGGCCGGGCGCGCGGCGATGGTCTGCGCGGACGGCTTCGCCGACGCGCGCGTGGCCGAAGCCATCGCCTGCCTGTACCCGCACGCCGTGCGGCTGTCGACGGCCGAGCGCCTGGCCTTCGCCGGCAATGCGATCAGCCTCGCTGGCGGGACGGTGACGATGAGCGCCACCGCCGGCCGCGCGCTGCGCCCGGACAGCCGGCAGGCGCTGGCCAAGGCGGGTTTCGCGGTCGAGACGGTGGCGCTGCCGGCGATCGAGGCCGCGGGCGGCTCCCTGCGCTGCTGCGTGGCGGAAGTGTTCTGATCCGCTTCAGGCCGATGAATCGGGTGGCACTGGTGAAGGAAAAGTTAAGGGGGGATTCACCGCCGGGTTCCAAGAATGCCGGTCCGGCCTCCGCATTCGGGGGCGATGTGCCTTAGATTCCGATCCGAGATGACCGCCGCGCCCGTCCACCTGCCGAAGATCGTCCTCGCCGCCGCGCTTGCGCTGGCCGGGGTGGCGTCGGCGTGGGCGCAGGATCCACCGCGCGAGCGCCGTGGCGACGAGGGGCAGCGCGCCAGCCGGGCGCCGCAGCAGCAGGGCAGGCAGGACGATCCCGCGCGGCCGCGCGGTCGCGACGCGCTGTCGGATTCGGTGCGCCATTTCGAGCGCACCAACCGCGGCAGCCGGGTCCTCAGCGCCGAGCGCATGCAGTCCGACGGCCGCGACGTCAACCGGATCAAGGCCATGGACGACCGCGGCCGCGTGCGGGTCTACGTCGACGATCCGCAGCGCCGGTCGCAAGAGCCGCCGCGCCGCCCGCCTACACGCGACGACCACGACTGAATCGGCATTCTGTTCAGGAAAGTCCGGCCACACTGGCCGCATCCCCCGCCTTGAACGGAGTCGATCCATGCGCATCCTGCTCGTCGAAGACGAAGCTCCCCTGCGTGAAACCCTCGCCGCGCGCCTGAAGCGCGAAGGCTTTGCCGTGGACGCCGCCCAGGACGGCGAGGAAGGCCTGTACATGGGCCGCGAGGTGCCGTTCGACGTCGGCATCATCGACCTCGGCCTGCCGAAGATGTCCGGCATGGAGCTGGTCAAGGCCCTGCGCGACGAGGGCAAGCAGTTCCCGGTGCTGATCCTGACCGCGCGTTCGAGCTGGCAGGACAAGGTCGACGGCCTCAAGCAGGGCGCCGACGACTACCTGGTCAAGCCCTTCCACGTCGAGGAGCTGCTGGCGCGGATCAACGCGTTGGTGCGCCGCGCCGCCGGCTGGAGCAAGCCGACGCTGGAATGCGGCGCGGTGGTGCTCGACCTCGCCGCGCAGACGGTGACCGTCGACGGCCAGAACGTCGACCTGACCAGCTACGAATACAAGGTGCTCGAGTACCTGATGATGCACGCCGGCGAACTGGTCTCGAAGGCCGACCTCACCGAGCACATCTACCAGCAGGACTTCGACCGCGACTCGAACGTGCTGGAGGTGTTCATCGGCCGCCTGCGCAAGAAGCTCGACCCGGAAGGCGCGCTCAAGCCGATCGAGACCGTGCGCGGCCGCGGCTACCGCTTCGCGATCCCGCGCAACGGGGAAGGCTGAGATCCGGCGCGGTCGTTCCGCGCCCGGGGCACGGGTCGGCGGCGGGCATGTCCGCCCGATCGGCTATCGTAGCGCGCAGGCGCGGCTTCCGCGCCTAGCGCATGACCGCCGGATGACCCGCCTCCCGACCCGATGAACACCGGCAAGCCCACACGCGAACTGCCGTGGCGCCCGCGTTCGCTGCAAGCGCGCCAGCTGATGGCCGCCAGCCTGGGCCTGGTCGCCTTCCTGGCGCTGGCCGGCTTCGCGCTCGACCGCGCCTTCCTCGACGTCGCCGGCGAAGGCCAGCGCGACCGCCTGCGCAACTACGTGTTCGCCTACGCCGGCGACGTGGAATTCCTGCGCAACGGCGAGCTGTATTCGCCCGACAACGGACCCGACGACCGCTTCGACCGTCCCGGCAGCGGCCTGTACGCCGAGATCGTGCTGCCCAACGGCACCTGGATCTCGCGCTCGGCCTCGGGCCCGCAGCTGCCCGAGGCGACGATGCTCGCCGGCGGCGAGGAGAAGTTCGAGGGACCGCTGCCGATGACCCGCAGCGACGGCACGCCCGGGCAGGTGTACCGCCACGGCCTGGGCATGGTCTGGTCGCCGCAGGATGCCTCGTCGGACGCGGAGTTCCCCTACACGATCTACGTGATGGAGGACGCCGGCACCGTGCCGCGCCAGGTGCGCGTGTTCCGCGCCGCGCTGTGGGGCTACCTCGGCATCGCCGGCGTGATCCTGCTGCTGCTGCAGACCCTGGTGCTGCGCTGGAGCCTGTGGCCGCTGCGCAAGGTGGTCGAGGAACTCGCGCGGGTGCAGCGCGGCCAGGCCCACCGCATGGGCGAGCGCCATCCGCGCGAACTCGAGCCGCTGACCGACAGCATCAACGCGCTGATCGAGAGCGAGCGCGAGAACCTCGAGCAGCAGCGCAACACCATGTCCGACCTCGCGCACAGCCTGAAGACGCCGCTGGCGGTGCTGCGCGCGCGGCTGGACGCCGATGCCGGCGAGCGCGAGCTGCGCGAGGACGTCGCGACCCAGGTGCAGCGCATGACCGACCTGGTCAACTACCAGCTCGGCCGCGCCGCCTCGAGCGGGCACAAGCTGTTCGCCGCGCCGATCGAGATCGAGCCTTTCGCCGAGGCGCTGGTGCAGGGGCTGGAGAAGATCTATGCCGGCAAGGGCGTGATCTGCGAGTTCGACATCGACCCGGCCGCGCGCTTCCACGGCGAACCGGGCGACCTGCAGGAGCTGCTCGGCAACCTGGTCGAGAACGCGTTCAAGTGGGCGCGCTCGCGCGTGCTGCTGACCGTGAAGGCCGGCGAGACCGCGCCCAACCGCCGACCGGGCCTGCTGCTGGCGGTGGACGACAACGGCCCCGGCATCCCGCCCGAGCGCATCCCGCTGGTGCTGCAGCGC
>JAFAEU010000418.1 GCA_023423855.1 Pseudomonadota bacterium
GTCCTGGACGCACTCGCGCGCGGCTGCCGCAGGACGCGTCGGCCATCGCCGCGGAACCCTGTCAGCGACATGCGCATCGCACGCCTCTCGCCGACAGGGACATGCGCAAGCCATCACGAGGACATCCGGCAACGCCCGTCACCGCTGTTGTCATCGTTGTCATCGGACATTGTGATTCCCCGTACAAAACGGGGAAAAAGCCTTTGACAACGATAGTCGCACGTTGTCAGGTAGGCGTGCTCCGACAGGATCGTTGGCAGCATCGCGATCGTCGGGGCGCACCGTTCGTGCATCGCCGCCGCCCCGCCTCCTGTTCGGCCGGGCGGTTCCTTCCGGACCGCACTGGACATCCGTCCACCCCATACCAGCACTGCATGCAGACCGGGAGGGTCTCCGGGCTTCGCGCCCGTCACTGTCAGGGACACGGAGGAGTTACGCACATGCATCGCAGAATTGCCGTTGCCACGTTGCTGCTGTCGGCCGTCTGTACGCAGGCCCTGCCCGCACGGGCACAAAGCGCCAGTTGCGCGGGCGTGCCCGCCTGGAACACATCGACGATCTACAACCCGGGCGACCGGCTGGTCTACCAGAACCGCCTGTACCAGGCCAACATCCCGATCTGGAATGCGCCGCCGACGCATTGCCCCTCTTGCGGCTGGTACAGCGACCTCGGCGCCTGCGGCACCGGCGGCGGCGAGAACCAGTTGCCCAGCGTCTCGCTGACCGCGCCGGCGAACGGCGCGAACTTCAACGCCGGCGCGCCGATCGCCATCAGCGCCAACGCCAGCGACGCCGACGGCAGCGTGCAGCGCGTCGAGTTCTTCGCCGGATCGGTCTCGCTCGGCGTCGACGCCAGCGCGCCCTACGGCGTGACCTGGAACAACGCGCCGGTCGGCACGCACACGCTGACCGCAAAGGCGACCGACGACGACAACGCGTCGCATACTTCCACGCCCGTGTCCATCACCGTGCGCCAGAACGCCGACGTCACGCCGCCGAGCGTGCCGACCGGACTGAACGCGGTGAACCGCGCCGCGCGCAGCATCCAGCTGGCGTGGACCGCGTCCACCGACAATCCGGGCGGCAGCGGCATCGCCGGCTACGACGTCTACCGCAACGGCACCCAGGTTGGCTCGCCGACCGGCAACGGCTTCACCGACACCGCGCTGACGCCGAGCACCCAGTACCGCTACCGCGTCCGCGCCCGCGATGCCGCCGGCAACCCGTCGGTGCAGAGCGCGGAACTGGTCGCCAGCACCACGGCCGATAGCGGCGGCGGCGGCAGCAACGTCATCGGCTATTTCGCGCAATGGGGCATCTACGGCCGCGGCTACCGCGTGCAGCACATCGAGACCAGCGGCTCGGCGGCGAAGCTCACGCATATCAACTACGCTTTCGGCAACGTGCGCAACAACCGCTGCGAAGTCGGCGTGACCCAGCCGACCAACGAGGCCACCGGCGCCGGCGGCGATGCGTTCGCCGACTACACCAAGGCCTTCCAGGCCGGCGAGAGCGTCAGCGGCGCCGCGGATACCTGGGACCAGCCGCTGCGCGGCAACTGGAACCAACTCAAGCAGCTCAAGGCGCGGCATCCGAACCTGAAGGTGCTGATCTCGCTCGGCGGCTGGACCTGGTCGCGCGGCTTCTCCGACGCGGCGCGGCCGGAGAACCGGCAGGCCTTCGTCGCCTCGTGCATCGACGCCTACATCCGCGGCAACCTGCCGGTGACCGACGGCGCCGGCGGCCCGGGCGCGGCGGCGGGCGTGTTCGACGGCATCGACCTCGACTGGGAGTATCCGGTCGCCTGCGGCCTGTCCTGCGGACGCCCCGAGGACAACGCCAACTTCACCGCGCTGCTGGCCGAGTTCCGCCGCCAGCTCGACCAGGTGCGGCCGGGCCTGCTGCTGACCGTCGCCGTCGGCGCCGGCATCGACAAGATCCGCGTCACCGACCCCGGCCAGTACCACCAGTACCTGGACTACATCAACGTGATGACCTACGACTTCCACGGCACGTGGGATGCGCGGACCAACCATCACAGCGCGCTGTTCGCCTCGCCCGGCGACCCGTCGACCGGCGACGTCGCCTTCTACAACAGCGATGATGCGATCCAGGGCTTCCTCGACCGCGGCGTGCCGGCGTCCAAGCTGCACCTGGGCATCGGCTTCTACGGCCGCGGCTGGACCGGCGTGGCGAACGCCAACAACGGCCTGTACCAGACCGGCTCCGCGGCGCCGGGCACCTACGAGGCCGGCAACGAGGACTTCAAGGTCATCAAGAACAAGCCCGGCGCGATCCACACCGATCCCGTCGCGCGCGCCACCTGGAAGTACGACGGCAACACCTTCTGGAGCTACGACACGCCGGAGATGGTCAACGAGAAGATGCAGTACGTGAAGGCACGCGGCCTGGGCGGCGCGTTCTTCTGGGAGTTCAGCGGCGACGACGCCTCCGGCACCCTGGTCAACGCGATCCACAACGGCCTGCGCTAGCGCCCTCGCGCCACGCAGCATGCAATACGACGACGGCCGCCATGGGCGGCCGTCGTTTTTTGCCTGATCGAACAACCGCGCCCAGGGAACGGGGCACCGAAGCCGTCACCCAGATATCGAGGATGTCATCCCGAACGCAGTGAGGGATCTACACCCGCCGGCGTCCAATCGACAACCCCCTGCCCCGCACTCTTGTAGGAACGGCTTCAGCCGTGACCGGATTTCGACGGAGTCCGGACAATACGGTCGCGCCTGAAGGCGCTCCTGCAATTTGCCCCGGTCAGCCGGCCGCCGAAACGCGCGCAATCCGCAGCACGTCGTCGAGCAGCGCCGCCGCGGTCACCTTGGCGCCCGCGCCTGGCCCCTGGATCACCAGCGGCTGGTCGCTGTAGCGGTCGCTGAAGATCGCGGCACGGTTGTCGGTGCCGTGGCCGCTGACCAGCGGATGCGACAGCGGCAGCGCGCGCAGGCCGACGCTGGCGCCGCGCTCGGCGTCGAAGCGGCCGACGAAGCACAACCGCGCGTCGTTGCGGTAGGCGTTGACGAAGCGCTCGCGCAGCGGCTTGTCGAGCGCGGTGAGCTGCGCGTCGACTGCATCGACGGGCGCGTCCTGCAGCGCCTGAGGCACCAGCGAGGACACGGTGATGTCGCGTGCCTCCAGCGGCAGGCCGGATGCCCGCGCGAGGATCAGCAGCTTGCGGCGCACGTCCTCGCCGGAGAGGTCCTGGCGCGGGTCGGGCTCGGCGTAACCGGCATCGCGCGCTTCGCGCACGAGGTCGGAGAACGGGCGGGTGTCGTCGTAGCGCGACAGCAGCCACGCCAGCGAGCCCGACAGCACGCCCTCCACCGCGTGGATGCGGTCGCCGCCGGCGACCAGTTCGCGGATCAGGCGCAGCAGCGGCAGGCCGGCGCCGACCGTGGCCGAATCGCCGTAGCGCGCGCCGTCGCGCTGCGCGTCGACGATCGCCTGCGCGCGCGCAAGATCGCCGCCATTGCCGAGCTTGTTGGCGGTGACCACGTGGATGCCGCGGTGCAGCCACTCGGGATGCCAGCCGGCGACGGTGTCGCTGGCGGTGGCGTCGATGACGATGTCACCGCGCGCGAGCGATTCGCCCTCGGCCCACGGCGGCACCGCGCCCTGGTGCCGCGGCGCCGAGCGCGCCTGCGCGATCGCTTCGTCCAGCGAACCGGTGTTCGACACCTGCGCGCGCGAGTTGCTCAGCCATGCGAACGGCGGCAGCGGCACGCCCTTGTCCACCAGCTGCCGGTAGCGCGCGACCACCGCACTGCCGACCACGCCGGTGCCGAGCAGGGCGATGCGCCCGCCGTGCGCGGCCGGGGCCGGGGTCCGGATCGGGGTCACGGCGCTCACGCGTCCACCCGCCTGCGGGCTTCGCCTTCGGCCTCGATGACGCGCTGCGCGCGCGCCAGCCCCGCGGCGAGGTCGGCCTGCAGGTCGTCCAGCGCCTCGATGCCGACCGACAGCCGCAGCAGGCCGTCGGGAATGCCGGCCGCCGCGCGCGCTTCGGGCGTCATCGCCGCATGCGTCATCGACGCCGGGTGCGCGACCAGGCTCTCGACGCCGCCCAGCGATTCGGCCAGGGTGAAGTACTGCAGGCCGTCGACGAAGGCGCGCACCGCCTCGACGCCGCCGTCGAGCTCCAGCGACAGCATCGCGCCGAAGCCCGACTGCTGGCGCGCGGCCAGCGCGTGGCCCGGATGCGAGGCCAGCCCCGGGTAGTGCACCTTCGCCACCGCGGGGTGCGCGTCGAGCAGCGAAGCGATCGCCTGCGCGTTCTCCTGGTGCACGCGCAGGCGCGCGTCCAGCGTGCGCAGGCCGCGCAGGGTCAGGAAACTGTCGAACGGCGAGCCGGTGATGCCCAGCGCATTCGCCCACCAGGCGAGCTGCTCGTGCAGTTCCGGCGTCCTCGCCACCACGGCGCCACCGACGACGTCGCTGTGGCCGTTGATGTACTTGGTGGTCGAATGCACCACCACGTCGGCGCCGAACGCGATCGGCGCCTGCAGCGCGGGCGAGAGGAAGGTGTTGTCGACCACGGCCAGCGCGCCGGCGCGGTGCGCGGCCTCGATCACGAAGCGCAGGTCGGTCACGCGCAGCAGCGGGTTGGACGGGGTCTCGATCAGCACCACCTTCGGCGACTGCGCCAGGGCGTCGGCGAGCGAGCGCGGGTCGGTCAGGTCGGCGGTGATCAGCTCGAAGTGGCCCTTCTTCGCCAGCGCGTTGAACAGGCGCCAGCTGCCACCGTAGGCGTCGTGCGGCACGACGAGCTTGTCGCCGGTCTCGAGCAGCGCGTGCAGCACCAGGGTGATCGCGCCCATGCCGGTCGCGGTGACCACACCGCCGGCGCCGCCCTCGAGTTCGGCCAGCGCCTCGCCGAGCAGGTCGCGGGTCGGGTTGCCGCTGCGGGTGTAGTCGTAATGGCGCTTGTGGCCGAAGCCGTCGAAGCTGAAGTTGCTCGACAGCACGATCGGCGGCACGACCGCGCCATGGGCAGTGTCGCGGTCGATGCCGGCGCGCACCGCGCGGGTGGCGGGCCGGCGGCTGTCGGCGTCGGTGCTGCAGGTGGGGGCGGTCATGCGGTTTCTCCGGGGTTGCGCAGCGCGCCGGCGAGGATGCCGTCGATGCGGTCGGTTTCTTTCAGGAAGGCGTCGTGGCCGTAGGCCGAGCGCAGCACGCGCAGCTGGCCGGCGCTGCCGAGTCCTTCGACCAGCGCCACGGAATCGGACAGCGGCACCAGGCGGTCGCCCTCGACCGCGACCACGAGGGTCGGCACGCGCACCTGCGCGGGGTCGATGCGGTGCAGGTCGATCGATTCGGACAGGCGCAGCCAGGCGTTGACCGGCGTGCGCGAAACGAAGCGCGCGCCGGCGGCGTCGAGGTAGTCCTCGGCGGCGACGCGCACGCGGCTATTGACCACTTCCGGCGGCGCGTCGAAGCGCTCCTCGAATTCCTCGGGCGTGCGGTAACTGAGCATCGCGAACTGGCGCGCCAGCGACAGGCCCTGCACGTCGGCGCACTGCAGCTGGCCCAGCGCGACCGCCTTGCGCTGCAGCGCGCGCCACGCGGCGGCATAGGGGTGCGCGCGGTGTGCGCCGC
>JAFAEU010000436.1 GCA_023423855.1 Pseudomonadota bacterium
CGCCCTCGCCGCCCCGCCCGCGCTCGCCATCGGCTGCGGCAGGCAGGCGGCGCTGGCGACCCGGCTGCTGCGCGCGCGCGGCGCCGCGACCGTGCAGATCCTCGACCCGCGCATCGACCCCGCGCACTGGGACCTCGTCGTCGCCCCCGAGCACGACGGCCTGGCCGGCGGCAACGTCATCACCCTGCTCGGCAGCCTCAACCCCGTCGACGACGCCTGGCTGCAGCGGGCGCGCGACGCCTTCGCCGCGTTCGCCGACCTGCCCTCGCCGCGCATCGCCCTGCTCGTCGGCGGCCCCACCGCGCAGGCCCCCTACGACGGCGCCGGCTTCGATGCGCTCTGCGCACGACTCGAAGCGCTGCGCGTGCAGGCCGGCGGCAGCGTCCTGGCCACCGCCTCGCGCCGCACGCCGCCCGGCATCGTCGATGCCCTGCGACGCCACTTCGCCCGCACGCCCGGCTTCGCCTGGTGCGGACCGGACGACGGCCCCAACCCCTACCCCGGCCTTCTGGCCTGGGCCGACCGCATCGTCTGCACGCCCGACTCGGTCAACATGGTCTCCGAAGCCTGCGCCACCCGCGCACCGGTCCACGTCTTCAACTTTGAGCGCGCGCGCGCGCGGCCGCGAAGATTCCTCGATGCACTGCTGGCGCGTGGGCGCATCGGCGGGATGGATGACGAACCCGCCGGCATCATTCCGCTGCATGAGACTGCGCGCGTTGCGGAAGTCGTTCGCGCGAGGCTGGGGATGTTCCGGAACTGAGCGACATCTGTCGCATCGACATTGCGATTACCCGCTGCGCCATCCACTCCGCGCAAGGCCTTATCCGCAGAAGAGAAATCCAATTGCCGACATCGGAATTCCAGAGCAGAGTCGTATTATGCCCACTGCGGGGTCTAAATCGTGCTGCATATCAATCAGGGGGCAGCACTACCAATCGAGCAGCTCAGAGAAATCGTAGCCCGCAGAAGGGACTAACAATTCATTCAACCCAACGCCGCCTCGCGGCGCGGATTAATTCAAGCGCCATGTGAAACCAACATGAAACTCAGCGACCTTGAAAAATCGGCACTACAGCTGAACGCTCTCTACGAACAGCTCGAGATCAAGAAGTATGGGCGCGCCTGGACCACGGAAGAGCTTGCGCTTGGCTTCATGGGGGACGTCGGCGATCTGGCAAAGCTGATCCAGGCGAACGCCGGCATCCGGGATATCGATGACTGCAAGGCGAAGCTTGGCCACGAACTGTCGGACTGCCTGTGGTCGATCATTGTCCTTGCGAACAAGTGCGGCGTTGACCTGGAAGCGGAGTTCGTCAGGAACACCCGGGAAATTGTCGACTACGTCTCCAGCGAGTTGGACAAATAACCCGGGCGCTTGCCGCACGGGGACGCTTGCGGACTCGCCGCGGAGCAGGCCCAATGGGGATTGCAGATTCCTCCATGTCCCTGCCACCTCCCGGATCCCTCGATGCAACATCTCGCCTACCTGTTCTCCGATCCCGTGATCGCCGGCGTCGCAATCCTCGTGCTGGGCGGTATCGCCTTCGTGCGGTTCAGCGTTTCGAAGCCGCTGGAGCTTCGCGTGCGGGTCCTGCGCGGCATCTGGATCGCGGCGTTCGTGACGCTGGCGATGTGGGGCATGCAGCAGGAGCGGAACGTGGCCGAGGGCAGCACGACGCCGAGCGCGGAAGCGCCGGTCGGCGTCACGAGCAAAGGGACGACGCGCTACGTGTCGGAGGCGCAGGCGTTTCGCCATGCGGCGGTGCTGTGGGTGGTGCTCGGCGCGGGGCTGACGTTCGCTCTGGTGGAGATGCTGGTGCTGCGGCGACAGTCGCGGGACTGAGCCGGTACGGCTGGATGCAGGAGCAGCTTCAGCGCGGCGGTGCGGCGAGTTCGCGGGCGTCGAGGAAGCCGTCGCGGTTGGCGTCCTGGCGCTGGAAGCGTTCGGCCAGTCGTGCGAGGTGATCGCTGCGGGTCAGCGGTTTGCCCTTGCCGCCCGGCTGTTCGTCCGGGGTCAGTACACCGTCGCGGTTGCGGTCCATGCCGTCGAAGGCATAGCTCATCCAGTCCTGGTATTCGGCGAGGGAGACGCGGCCGTCGCGGTCGGTGTCCATCTTTGCGAGGTATTCGCCGGTCTGGGTGACCTGGGCGAAGGCGGTCGTGGACAGGAGCAGCAGCAGGGTGATCAGGGTGCGCATGAAGGGAGTGTAGCGGCTGCCTTGCCCCCATCCGGCGCTCCGCGCCGACTTCCCCCGCAGGCGGGGGAAGTGTGCGGCGCCGCCTCAGGCGTGGACCGACTGCAGCGAGTAGCCCTTCAGGCGTGCCGAGTATTCCTGCAGCGCGCGGATGCCGCTGGCCTCGGCCTCGCGGCACCAGGCCTGCAGGTTGTGCAGGGCGTCGGTGGCGTTGCTGGTGCGCGCCTCGAGGACGGCGGCGAGGCTGCGGCGGTACTCCACCACGGTGCGGATGCGCGGGCGCTGCGAGATCCACTGCTGCATCTGCTCGCGCGCTTCCGGGCTGAGCCAGCGGCCGTCGTCGACCAGGCCCTTGCGCAGCTTGCGCGGCAGCAGCGAGCGCAG
>JAFAEU010000038.1 GCA_023423855.1 Pseudomonadota bacterium
CTGTAGGTGTAGCGCACCTGCGGCGTGTCCTGCAGCGGCACCCAGGAGCGCGCGTGGATCTGCTGCGACTGGCTGAACATGAAGGGCAGCTGCCCGCCTTCGGTCATCTCCGCGGTCAGCCACTGCAGGCCGGATGCTTCGGGCGAGGTGCGATAGGTGACGCGCACCTTCGACGGGCGCTGCGGGGCTTCGATCGTCAGCTTGCTGCCGAGCGTCGGATCCTTGTCCGCCAGCGCGAACTGCAGCGGCTGCCACGTGCCGTCCACCTCGCCTTCCGCCTTCTCGATGGCGAGATCGCGACTGTCGAGCACCAGCTGCATGGCGCCCTCGTCCTTCCACTGCAGGGTGTAGGTGGCGGTGCCGGCCAGGGTCCTGCTGTCGAAGTCGAGCTTCAGGTCCAGCGCGAGGTCGTCGATGACGACCTTGCCCGGCTCGGCGTAGGAATGTTCGTCGGTATCGGCCATGGCGGTGGACCTGGGCGCCGGCACGGCGGCGGTTTCGGAATCGGCCGCGTCGCGCCTGCAGCCGGCGACGGCGACCAGGAACGACAGCAGCAGCAGCGGAACGCGCAGCGTGCGCAGGCGGGAATCGGGCATGGCCGGGGGAAGCCTCTGGATGAACAGGGCGAGGATTGTAGCGCCTGCAACCGTTGTGCCGGGCGATGGACGAGCCAGCCACCCCTGGATGTTCGAACCTTTGTCATCCCGAACGCAGTGAGGGATCTACTGTCCGGGCGAGCACAGGAGCAGTTGCTCGCTGCGCTCGGGATGACAGATGATGCGCCGGATCTTCGCCATCGCCCCCACGAACGCGGAGATGACGGCTTTCAGGCCTTCCAGCCATCGTGGATCGCGACGATGCCGCCGGAGAGGTTGCGGTAGCGGGCGCGCGCGAATCCCGCCGCCTCCATCATCGCGCGCAGTTCGTCCTGCGCCGGGTGGCGCCGGATCGATTCGGCCAGGTAGCGGTAGCTCTCTGCGTCGCCCGCGAACAGCCGGCCCAGCCGCGGCAGCACGTTGAACGAGTGGAAGTCGTACAGCGGCTTGAACCAGTCGGCCTTCACGTCCGAGAACTCCAGCACCCGCGCCTGCCCGCCGACCTTCAGCACGCGCAGCATCTCGCGCAGCGCGGCGTCCTTGTCGGTGACGTTGCGCAGGCCGAAGGCGATGGTGACCAGGTCGAAGCTGGCGTCCGGGAACGGCAGTTTCTCGGCGTTGCACTGCACGTACTCGAAGCCGCGCACGTTGCCGCGGTCGACCATGCGGTCGCGGCCGACGCGCAGCATCTCGCCGTTGATGTCGCCCAGCACCAGTTCGCCGGATTCGCCGACGCGGTCCTTGAGCAGCGCGGCGATGTCGCCGGTGCCGCCGGCGAGGTCGAGCACGCGATCGCCCTTCTTCACCTGCGCAGTGCCGACGAAATAGCGCTTCCAGACCCGATGGATGCCGAGGCTCATCAGGTCGTTCATCAGGTCGTAGCTGCCGGCGACCGACGAGAACACCTCGCCGACCAGCTTCTGCTTCTCGCCGACGGGCACCTCGCGGTAGCCGAAATGGGTGGTGTCCGACCGGGGATCCTCGTTCATGCGCGCATTTTCCCACGGTTCTGGCCGGGCGTCATGGCCGCATCGCGCCCGTCGCCGCGTTGGCGTCTCAAGATACGCCGTCCACGGGAACCCCGCCGATGCCCCGCCTGTCCGTCGTCTGCCTCGCCGCATTGATCGCATGCGCCGCGCATGCCGCGGAACCCGAGCGCGCCATCGTCGGCGCCACCCTGCTCAACCCGGACTCGGCGCCGCTCGCCGATGCCGTCGTGCTGGTGCGCGACGGCCGGATCGTCGCCGCCGGCCGCGCGGGCGAGGTCGAGGTTCCCGAGGGCGCCGAACGGATCGACGTCGCCGGCAAATGGCTGATTCCCGGCCTGGTCGACGCGCACGTGCACTTCTTCCAGTCCGGCGGCCTGTACACGCGGCCCGACGCGCTCGACCTGCGCGAGGTGGTGCCCTACGAGCAGGAAATCACCGGCGTGAAGGCCAACCTCGACGACGCCTTCCGCCGCACGCTGCGCAGCGGCATCACCACCGTGGTCGATTTCGGCGGGCCGATGTGGAACTTCGAGGTCCGCCAGCGTGCCCAGGCGTCCGCGTCCGCGCCACGCGTGGCCGTCGCCGGGCCGCTGGTCTCGACCTGGAAGCCGCCGATCATCGCCGACGTCGACGATCCGCCGATCATCGCGGCCGCAAGCGCGCAGGAGGCCCGCGAACTGGTCCGCGCGCAGTTGCCGTCCAAGCCCGACTTCATCAAGATCTGGTTCGTCGTGCAGCAGGGCGAAACGCCGGCCCAGCACCTGCCGGTGGTCGCCGCGGCGATCGACGAGGCACACGCGCACGGCCTGCACGCGGCCGTGCACGCCACCGAACTCGAAACCGCGCGCGCCGCGGTCGAGGCCGGCGCCGACGTGCTGGTGCACGGCGTGTTCGACGCGCCGGTCGACGAGGCCTTCGTCGCGCTGCTGAAAAGCCGCGGCACCGTCTACGTGCCGACGCTGGGCGTGATGGAAGGCTACGACCGCATCTTCGTCCGCAAGCCGGGGCTGACCGACGAGGAGCGCGGCTGGGGCAGCCCGGATGCGCTCGCCTCGTTCGCCGATCTCGAGCGCATCTCGACCGACCTGCTGCCCGGATACCTGCCGCAGCTCTGGGCGCAGGACCTGGAGCCGCGGCGGGCGAAGGTCGCGCAGCAGAACCTCAAGGTGCTCAGCGACGCCGGCGTGCCGGTCGCCACCGGCACCGACGCCGGCAACATCGGCACCCTGCACGGCGCGTCCTACGTGCGCGAGCTGCAGCTGATGGCCGAGGCCGGGCTGTCGCCGGCGCGGATCCTCGCCGACTCCACGCTCGGCGGCGCGCGCCTGCTCGGCCTGGAGCAGGAGGCGGGCACGATCGCGCCCGGCAAGCGCGCCGACCTCGTGATCCTCGACGCCGACCCGCTGGCCGACGTCGGCAACTTCGGCCGCATCCACGCGGTGATGAAGGCCGGCGCACTGTGGCCCGCCGACGCCCTCCTCGCCGGCAGCCACGAGCAGGCCCGCCAGCGCAACCCCGACGCGTTCGCGGGCGCCGCCGACCCCGCCGACCAGCCTGAAGCCGTGGTGCAGCGGCAGCTGGAGGCCTACAACGCGCGCGACGTCGAAGCCTTCCTGGCCGCCTACGGCCCGGACATCGAACTGTTCGACTTCCCCGGCGAACGCCATACGCAGGGACTCGACGCCATGCGCGCCACCTACGGCAAGCTGTTCGAGGCCAATCCGGGGCTTCATGCCGAGGTGCGCAAGCGCATCGTGCGCGGGCGCTACGTCATCGACCACGAAGTGATCGGCGGGACGGCGCAAGGCCTCACGTTCGAGGCGATCGCAATCTACGAGGTCCGCGGCGGCAAGATCCGGCGCGTGTGGTTCATCCAGTAGCGTGGCGCCCGGGCCCTGCTGCGGCCCCACACCCTCGCGCTGTCATCTCGAGTGCAGCGAGAGATCTGCGCCGTCGACTTCCCGAGATCCTCGCAGCGCATCGGAATGACAGTTCCGGATTCGTGCCAGACGCCTCCATTCCGTCATCCCCGCTAAGGCGGGGATGACGAAGCCGTAGTCATCTGCATCGAAAATGCTCTAGCGCTTCAATCGCCGCGGCGTCTTTCCGCCGGTCACCCGGCCATCGCCGACCACCACCACGAAGCCGATGGCGGTCTTCGACTCGACGTAAACCGAGAACAACCCGTCGGGCGACACCCAGGCCTCGCCGACCTTGAACATCGAGCCCTCGTTGTTCGCCACGTCGGCCGCCGGCCAGTCCGCGTCCTGGCTC
>JAFAEU010000064.1 GCA_023423855.1 Pseudomonadota bacterium
GCTTCGTGCTGTCCAACGGCCACGGCTCGATGCTGCAGTACGCACTGCTGCACCTGGCCGGCTACGACCTGCCGATCGAGGAGCTCAAGCGCTTCCGCCAGCTCGAATCGAAGACGCCGGGGCACCCCGAGAATTTCATGACCCCGGGCATCGAGACCACCACCGGTCCGCTCGGGCAGGGCCTGGCCAACGCGGTCGGCTTCGCGCTGGCCGAGAAGCTGCTGGCGCAGCGCTACAACCGCCCCGGATTCGACGTCGTCGACCACCGCACCTGGGTGTTCATGGGCGACGGCTGCCTGATGGAGGGCATCTCGCACGAGGCCGCCTCGCTCGCCGGCACCTGGGGCCTGGGCAAGCTGGTCGCGTTCTGGGACGACAACGGCATCTCGATCGACGGCGAGGTCCAGGGCTGGTTCACCGACGACACGCCGGCGCGCTTCGAGGCCTACGGCTGGCGCGTGATCCGCAATGTCGACGGCCATGACCCGCAGGAGATCAAGACCGCGATCGAGACTGCGCTCAAGCACGACGACAAGCCCACGCTGGTCTGCTGCCGCACCACCATCGGCTTCGGCTCGCCGGCCAAGGCGGGCAAGGAGTCCTCGCACGGCGCGCCGCTGGGCAAGGACGAAGTCGAGGCCACGCGCAAGGCGCTGGGCTGGGCGCACGGTCCGTTCGAAGTGCCGCAGGCCATTGCCGACGCCTGGCGCGCGAACGACGCCGGCGCCGAACGCGAGACGGCGTGGGACAAGCTGTTCTCCGCCTATGCGGATGCACATCCGGAGCAGGCGGCCGAACTGCAGCGTCGCTCGCAGGGCACGCTGCCGGAAGGTTTCACCGCCGCCGCCGACGCCTACATCGCGAAGCTGCAGGCCGATGGCCCGGTCGTGGCCTCGCGCAAGGCTTCGCAGATGGCGATCGAGGCGTTCGCGCCGCTGCTGCCGGAACTGATCGGCGGTTCGGCCGACCTCGCCCATTCCAACCTCACGCTGTGGAAGGGCAGCAAGCCGGTCACCGGCGGCGACGCCGGCGCGAACTACGTCAACTACGGCGTGCGCGAATTCGGCATGACCGCGATCTCCAACGCGCTCGCGCTGCACGGCGGCTTCATTCCCTACGACGCGACCTTCCTCGTGTTCAGCGACTACGCGCGCAACGCCGTGCGCATGAGCGCGCTGATGCACGCGCACGCGATCCACGTCTACACCCACGACTCGATCGGCCTCGGTGAGGACGGCCCGACCCACCAGCCGGTCGAGCACCTGGCCTCGCTGCGCTACATCCCGAACAACGACGTCTGGCGCCCCTGCGACGCGGTGGAGTCGGCGGTGGCGTGGAAGGCGGCGATCGAGCGCGCGGACGGCCCGGGCTGCCTGGTGTTCTCGCGCCAGAACCTGCAGCACCAGCCGCGCAGCGAACAGCAGGTGCGCGACATCGCGCGCGGCGGCTACGTGCTGAAGGATTCGAACGGCACGCCGGACATCATCCTGATCGCGACCGGTTCGGAAGTGGAACTCGCGACCGCCGCCGCCGGACAGCTCGGCGACAAGGTACGCGTGGTGTCGATGCCGTCGAGCGACGTGTTCGATCGTCAGGATGCGACGTACCGCGAGTCGGTGCTGCCGGCATCGGTGCGCAAGCGCGTCGCCGTCGAAGCCGGCGTCACCGATTTCTGGCGCAAGTACGTCGGTCTCGACGGCGCCGTCGTCGGCATCGACACCTTCGGCGGCAGCGCGCCGGCCGGCGACCTGTACAGGCACTTCGGGATCACCGTCGAGGCGGTGGTCGCGGCGGCGAAGGCGCTGTAACAGCCGCCTTGCGCTCCTGCTTCTCCCCCGCACGCGGGGGGATGCCCCCTACCTGACTAGGGGTTGGACTGTCCGTGAGGCCCGCTGCGAAGCGCGGTTCAAGAGCGTTTCCGGTGTCGGTGCTTGCATTTCCGTCATTCCCGCGAAGGCGGGAATCCAGTGTCTTTGTTGTTGATCTGCAAGCCCCAAAGACGCTGGATCCCCGCCCTCCGCCTGCGCGGGGGCAGGCTTCGCGGGGATGACGATGTGTAAACGATTCGGTCGAGAACGCTCTAGCCTGTCGCGGTCCGGTCGTGCTTGCTGCCGCCGCGGCAGCGCGGGGAATCCGGTGCGGCGCCCGCTTCTTCCCACTCGCCGGGCGTGTAGGTGTGCAGCGCCAGCGCGTGGATTTCCTGCATCAGCGGACCGAGCGTGCGATAGACCAGCTGGTGGCGCTGCACCGCGCGCCTGCCGGCGAAGGCTTCGCCGACGATGACCGCCTTGTAGTGCGTTTCCAGCCCGCGGCTGTGCATGTGGCTTTCGTCCAGCACCTCGAGGTGCGCGGGCGAGAGCGCCTGCAGTGCGTCGCGGATGCGGTCGATCTTCGTGTCCATGCCGCGATGATACGCGCGAAGGCCTGCCGGAGGCCCCGATGGCGCCGCTCGGTCGCGCACCGCAGCGTTGCATTCACGCGGACGGGTGCGCCGTTTGCCGCAGCGCCAGCCGCAGCAGGCGGGCCTGCAGCCATTCGCCGGCGCCATGCGGTTCGGACAGGGCCATGCGCGCCAGCGCGTCGCGGTCGTCGCCGCCACCGCCGAGCAGCGCCGCCACGACGGCCGCCAGCCTGCCTCGGCGCGAGGCGGTTCGCGCCTTGAGCCAGGCCAGCGCGCGCACCAGGCGCTGCTCGACCGGGGTGAAATCGCTGCCGAGCGGATAGTCGGGCAGGGTGCCGTCGCGGCGGAACGGCGCCAGGGTTTCGCCGAGCTTGCCGGGCGTGTGTCGCGTCCAGGCGTCCGGGATCGTGAAATCGCTCCGCAGCTTCCGGTTGCGCTTCGCCGTGGACAGCAGACCGGATGCGAAGCGCGCGTCGGCGATGCCGGCCATCGCGACGATGCAGTCCTCGTCCGGCTTGCCGCGCAGGTCGGCGATGCCGTACTCGGTGATGTAGAGGTCGCGCAGGTGGCGCGGGATGGTGGCGTGGCCGTAGTTCCAGCGGATGTTCGACTCCGCGCGGCCATCGGCATCGCGCGCCGCGCGCAGCAGCAGCGCCGAGCGCCCGTCCGGCAGCGCATGCGCCATCGCCACGAAGTTGTACTGCCCGCCCACGCCGGAGACCACGCGGCCGTCGTCGAGCCCGTCGGATACCGCCGCGCCCAGCGCGGTGGCCATCATGCAGGTGTTGAAGAAGCGGCCGTCGCGGCGCTGCAGGCGCTCCAGTCCCTCGTCGAGTCCGTAGAGTTCGTTGACCTCGCTGACGCGCTTCATGCCGATGCCGCGCCGCGTCGGCTCGTCGAGTCCGTGCAGCCAGTCGTAGAAGGCCTGCGAGCCGAGGTAGAACGCGCCGTGCAGGAATTCGCCGTCGCGCTCGACCAGTTCGCGTTCGAGCGCGCTCGCGCTGCCCTCGTTCGCGCGTCGCATCAGCGCCGGCTTGTCGACCACCTTGCGGCGGATGACGCCGGCCTCGACCAGGTGCTTGAAGCCTTCGTTGATCATCTCGCTGCAGCCGTACAGGCCCTGCGCGAAGGGCTCCAGGCCGCCGCTCGCGCGCACCGCCGGATGCGCCGCGATGCCGGGGTCGAGCGCGTCCAGCACGCGGCGATAGGCGGCGTTGTCGACGTGGCGCAGCACCAGCGCGTGGCACAGCGCGTCCGACAGCGCGCCGATGCCGATCTGCAGCGTGCCGCCGTCGCGCACCAGGGTGCTGGCGTACAGGCCGATCGCGTGTTCGGCGTCGCCCACCGGCTGGCGCGGCAGCGCGAACAGCTTCGGATGCGGGCCAGGCGGCGCGACCACGATGTCGAACCAGTCCATGTCGACCGCGGCGGTGCCGCCGAGCCAGGGCAGCCGCGGGTCGACTTCCGCCACCAGCAGCGGCCGCGGCCGTCCCGCGGCGACGATCGCATCGACGGCGTCGAAGGTCAGGTCGGTGTTCGACGACAGCGAGAGCCGCGTGCCGTCCTCGCTGGCGGCGACCTTCTGCACGATGCAGTTGACGCCGCGGTCGGCCAGCGCGCGCGCGACGTGGGTGTAGTTGAGGCTGGCGTAGCGCCGCTGCGCCTGCGACGAGCCGAGCATCGCGCCGGACTGCAGGTAGAACTCCTCGACCGACACATGCGCCGGCAGCGCATCGCGGCGCAGCGCGTCGACGTAGGCCAGACGCGGGAAGTCGGCGCCGAAATGGCGTTCGGCGAACGGCTCGAGGAACCGCTGCTCCAGCCCCGGTGCCGCGCGCGGCGGATCCAGCGACAGCGCGGTGTACAGCGTCATCGGCCGCGACGGATCCGCGGCCACGCGTTCGTACAGCGCGTTCAGCAGGCGGTGCGGCTTGCCCAGGCCGAGCGGCGCGCCGATATGCAGGTCGCTCGGCAGTTGCTGCAGCATCCGGGCGACGGTCTCGTCGAGGTCGTCGAGCAGCAGCGTCATCGAAGGCACCTGGTCATTGTTCGAGCATCTCCGGCCGGAACAGCCGCCGCCGCGACACCTCGTCGCCCGACAGCATGAAGCGCCCGTCGCCGCGATAGTGCACGGTGCGCGGCAGCTTCGGCGAACGGGCGACGCGCGCGTGCACCACGCGCCAGACGAACAGCGGGTAGTCGCGGGTGATGCGGGTCTCGTGCAGCCGGCACTCGAAGCTGGCGTGGCACTGCGCGATCGACGGCGCCGCGACTTCGTGTGACCGCATCGCGGTGAGCCCGAAGCGCTCGAACTTGTCGACGTCGCGGCTGGAGCAGTTGCCGATGCCGACCACGGCGTCGAGCAGGCCGGCGGTGGGCAGGTTGATCGTGCATTCGCGGCTGCGGCGGGCCAGCGCGTGGCTGCGGTTCGCGTCCCAGAGGTAGGTGCCGACCAGGTCGTAGCCGAGCATCATGTGCCAGCCGAGTGTCATGATCGCGCGTTCGTCCTTCCACGCCGTGCACAGCAGCAGCACGGGCCCCGGTTCGAGGAATCGCCGGACCTGGTCGGGCGGGAAGCTGGCCTTGCGGACGGACGGCATGGGCATTGCCTCGCGGGAAAGCGGCAGCATGCCGCATGCCGCGACAAGGCGATGTCGCGATGATCGTCGCTGTCCCGCATCGGCCGGGAGACGCAGGCGCTCCGACAGGCGGTACTTGACCAGATAATTAGGAATCCTAACTATATTGCCATGTCGACGACGCCGTTCCAGCGCCAGCAGGTCGCCAGCGGGATCGAACAGCTCGCGTCGCTGGCGCGGGCGCAGTCCCGGCGGCCGGAAGACGGCGTCCCGGCGCTGCCGCCGGCGCACTCGGCCGTGCTGCGGATGCTGGAAGGCGCCCGACCGGGCATGCGCGCCAAGGCCATCGCCGCGCGACTTGGCGTCACGCCCGCCAGCGTCAGCGACACGCTGGCCACGCTGGAAACCAGGGGCTGGATCGAGCGCCGCCCGGACCCCGACGACGGGCGCGCGGCACTGGTCCGCCTGACGCGCGCCGGCCGGCGCCTGGCCGAACGCCTGTGCAGCCCGCTGCACGGGATCGGCGCGCTG
>JAFAEU010000121.1 GCA_023423855.1 Pseudomonadota bacterium
GAGCAGAAGCTGGTCGACGGGCTCAAGACGCAGGAAGAGGTGGAGATCCTGCTGGCCGAGCGCGGCGTGGCCGACGAGGACGCCGAGGGCGGCTTCCGCCAGGTCGGCTTCTTCGACTACCTGCGCCATGCCGAAGGTCCCGCGGCCGCAGCCGACCGGCGGCCGCAGGTGGCGGTGGTGGTGGCGGAAGGCAACATCGTCGAGGGCCGCCAGCCGCCGGGCACGATCGGCGGCGACTCCACCGCCGCGCTGCTGCGCGAGGCGCGCGACGACGACGACGTCAAGGCCGTGGTGCTGCGCGTGAACTCGGGCGGCGGCTCGGCGTTCGCCTCGGAAATCATCCGCCGCGAGATCCTCGGCCTGAAGGCGGCCGACAAGCCGGTGGTGGTGTCGTTCGGCGACGTCGCGGCCTCGGGCGGCTACTGGATCAGCATGGACGCCGACCGCATCTACGCCGATCCGTCGACGATCACCGGCTCGATCGGCATCTTCGGCCTGGTGCCGACCTTCCCGCGCGCGCTGGAAAAGATCGGCGTGCACACCGACGGCGTCGCCACCACGCGCATGGCCGGCGCGTTCGACCTTAGCCGCCCGCTGTCGCCGGAAGTGGGGCAGGTGATCCAGTCCTACATCGACAAGGGCTACCGCGATTTCATCACCCGCGTCGCGCAGGGCCGCAAGCGCACGCCCGAACAGGTGGACGAGATCGCGCGCGGCCGGGTGTGGACCGGCACGCAGGCGAAGGAGCGCGGGCTGGTGGACGAATTCGGCGGCGTGCAGGCCGCGGTCGCGGATGCCGCGGCGCGCGCGAAGCTGGGCGAGGCCGGCGACTGGCGCGTGCGCTACGTCGAGCGCCAGGCGACGCCGTTCGAGAAGTGGTTCACCGGCTTCGTGCAGGGCCGCATCGGCCAGGCCTGGCTGAAGGATTCCGACCTCGCGCAGACGCTGCTGGCGCGCGCCGCGCCGCAGGCCGGGCGCGACCTGCGCATGCTGGAACAGGTGCTCAGGACCCAGGACGGCGCGCCGGTGAAGGTGCTGGCGCACTGCTTCTGCGGGCTCTGACGCGTATCGCCGCCAGCTCCGGGTCGCTATATGGGGCAGGGGAAGAAAAGCCCGGTTTAGCCGGGCTTTTTTCTGTCATCCCGAGCGTAGCGAGGGATCTCTCTGTCCGGTCGTTGTAAAAGCAGATCCCTCGCTGCGCTCGGGATGACAGTGAACTCGGGCAAGTCGTTTCGCCACGGGCGCCACTCAGCGCTTCACGTCCAGCCGCTCGCCGCGCACCAGCGCCATCACGTCTTCGGCATCGCACAGGTTGAAGTCGCCCGGCACCGCGTGCTTCAGGCAGCCGGCGGCGTGGCCGAAGCGCAGGCTGTCGGCGTCGTTCCAACCCGACGCGAGACCGTGCAGCACGCCGGCGGCGAAGGCGTCGCCGCCGCCGATGCGGTCGACGATGCCCGGCAGTTCGCGCGGTTCGACCCGGTGCAGCGCGCCATCGCGCGTGGCCATTAGCGCGCCCAGCGCGTGGTGGTCGACGCTGCTCTGCGCGCGCGTGGTGCAGGCGATGCGCTGCAGGCGCGGGAAGGCGTCGAATGCGCGCCGCGAGGCGATCGCGAAGCGCTGCTCATGCGTGTCCGCAGACGTTTCGTCCACGCCGAGGACCACGTCGATGTCGCGATGGTCGGCGAAGGCGATCCCGGCGCCTTCCAGCAGCGGGCGCAGGATCGATGCCGGGTCGCCGTCCCAGGCCGCCCACAGCTTTGGCCGGAAGTTGCCGTCGAACGACACCTGCACGCCCTGCGAGACGGCGGCGCGGACCGCGTCGGTGGCGGCAGCGGCGGTCGCCGCGCCCAGCGCCGGGGTCACGCCGGAGAGGTGCAGCCAGCCGGCGCCATGCAGCAGGGCCGGCCAGTCGTAACCGTCGGCCGGCGCCAGCGCGAAGGCCGAATCGGCGCGGTCGTACAGCACCTCGCTGGGACGATGCCCGGCGCCGGTGGCGAGGAAGTACAGGCCCATCCGCCCCGCGGCCAGGCGCACCGCGCGGGTATCCACCCCGTGCCGGCGCAGTTCCCCCAGCGCGGCGCGGCCCAGCGCGTTGTCGGCCACGGTGCCGAGCATGGCCACCTCGTGCCCGAAGCGGGCCAGCGACACCCCGACGTTGGCTTCGGCGCCGCCGACGTGGACCTCCAGCCGGGGCGACTGCAGCAGCAGTTCCCGCCCGGGCGCCGCCAGGCGCAGCAGCAATTCACCGAAACAGATGATTCGAGCGGACATGGGCACTCCCGTTGGCTTCCCCGCATCATCGGCCAGTCGCGGGCCGGGGCGTTTTGCGCCGCAGCATGCTTGCCGGGCAAGGTTTTGTTAGGGTTTTGACCAGCGGTGTCATTCAGGCCGCCGGGCACCATCCCAAACACACGCATTCAGTCGGGCGCCGCGATGGCCGATGTCTGACTTCACCGGAGGGGAAATTATGCAAGTTGTCCGTCAGAGAAAAAAGACACCGGTTACCTTGCTGGCCGTGTCGATCGGTTTCGCGCTGCAGGCGCAGGCGCTGGTGGCCGTCGCCCAGGATGAGGGGCAAGTGGTCGAAACGGCGGCCAGCGCGCCCGCCGACGAGGCGCAGACGTTCGACACCATGGTCGTGACCGGCTATCGCGCCAGCCTGGAGCGTGCGGTGGACATCAAGCGCGGCGAAGCCGGCGTCGTCGACGCCATCGTGGCCGAGGACATCGCCGACTTCCCCGACCTCAACCTCGCCGAATCGCTGCAGCGCATCCCGGGCGTGTCGATCACCCGCGAAGGCGGCGAAGGCCGCAACATCTCGGTGCGCGGCCTCGGTCCGCAGTTCACCCGCGTGCGCATCAACGGCATCGAAGGGCTCGCCACCGGCGGCGGCACCGATACCTCCGGTGGCGTGAACCGCGGGCGCAGCTTCGACTTCAACACCTTCGCGTCCGACCTGTTCACCCAGCTCGTGGTGCGCAAGACGTCGGCAGCGGAAATCGAGGAAGGCTCGCTGGGTGCGACCGTCGACCTGCGCACCGCGCGTCCGTTCGACTACGACGGCTTCACCATGGCCATCGGCGGGCAGATGGGCTACGGCAGCCTCGCGAAGGAGTACGACCCGCGCGGCACGTTCCTGATCAGCAACACCTTCGCCGACGGCCATGCCGGCGCGCTGCTGTCGGTCGCCTACACCGACCGCACCGTGGTCGAGGAAGGCTCGGATACGGTGCGCTGGTGGACGGCGCAGAACACCTCCACCAACTTCTTCGCTCCGGACTCGCCGTTCCAGGCCGCGCTTGACCCGAATGTCTACCATCCGCGCATCCCGCGCTACAACCTCTACCGCCACGAGCAGGAGCGCCTGGGCATCACCGGCGCGCTGCAGTTCAAGCTGGGCGACCGGACCGAACTGGTGTTCGACGGCCTGTACGCGCGCTTCGACGCCAATCGCTGGCAGGACAACATCAACGCGGTTTCCTTCAGCCGCACCAATGCCGGTGGCAAGCAGGAAACCCGGGTCCTCGACGGCGAGATCGACAGCCGCGGCAACCTGGTCTACGGCGTGTTCGACAACGTCGACATCCGCTCCGAAGGCCGCTACGACGAGCAGTCCACCACGTTCACTCAACTGACCGCGGCGTTCGAGCATGGCTTCAGCGACAGCGTGAAGCTCAATGCGCTGGTCGGCACGTCGTCGTCCGAGTACGACAACCCGATCCAGACCACGGTCATCGCCGACAAGTTCAACGCGCAGGGCTTCAGCTGGGATTACCGCGGCAACAACCGCCTTCCCGTGTTCGACTACGGCAGCGTCGATCCCACCGATACCAGTGGCTGGACGCTGGCCGAGATCCGCCTGCGCCCGCAGTGGGTCGAGAACACCTTCGATACCGCCACGCTGGACCTGTCATGGGCGGCCTCGCCGTACTTCACGCTCAAGGGTGGCGTGAACTACAAGAACTACGAGTTCAAGAGCCGGGAGTGGGGGCGCGGCACGCCCGGCAGCGGTCGCGTGGAAACGGTGGGCGGGATCACGGTCACGCCCGGCGCGCTGGCCTCGCTGATGCGCCAGTACCACATCGGCGCCGGCGGCTTCGGCAGCGCAGTCGTGCCGGACGTGGCGTCGTTCGCGCAGTCGCTCGGCATCCACGGCGGCACCGGTCCGTATGCGGTCCATCACAACCTCACCAATACCATCGCCAACGACCGTTCGGTCCAGGAGGAAAGCCTGGGCTTCTACGTGCAGGGCGACTTCAACTTCGACATCGGTGCGATCCCGGTGCGCGGCAACGTCGGCGTGCGTCGCGTCGAGACCGAGCTGACCAGCACCGGCTGGATCAACATCACCACGCCGGGCCAGGTGGTGAACAAGTACAGCGATACCTTGCCCTCGTTCAATCTCGTCGCCGAACTCACGCCGGACCTGCTGTTGCGCGTCGCCGGCGCCGAAGTGATGACCCGGCCCAATCTCGGGTTCCTGGGCGTGGGCACCACCTTCAGCGTGGCGGGCGGTTCGCGCACGGTGACCACCGGCAATCCCAACGTCGAGCCGTTCCGCGCCAAGACCTTCGACCTCGGGCTGGAGTGGTACCTGCGCGCCGGCGGTCTGGTGTCGGTCGGCGTGTTCTACAAGGACATCGACAGCTACATCCAGACCTCGCGCGAAAGCCGGCCGTTCCATACCTCGGGCCTGCCGGCCTCGCTGCTCCTGCCGGAGTGGAACGTGACCCCGGATGACGAGTTCGTGTTCCAGCAGCCCCTGAACACGCCCGGCGGCGAGCTCAAGGGCGTGGAACTGGGCTACCAGCAGCCGTTCACGTTCCTGTCCGGTTTCTGGGCCGATTTCGGCGTGCAGTTCAACTACACCTGGGTCGAATCCGACATCCAGTACCTGTCGTCCTCCGGTGCGCCGACCGCGAAGGGACCGATGGTGGGCCTGTCGGAGAACGCCTGGAACGCGACGCTCTACTACGACAACCAGAAGTTCTCCGCGCGCATCTCCGCAGCCTATCGCGACGAGTACGCCAACCAGATCCCGGGCCGCGAAGGCACCGACCTGGAAGGCACCGCCGCCACGACCACGATCGACGCATCGCTGTCGTACAACTTCAACGACAACTTCTCGATCTCGCTCGAAGGCCTGAACCTGACCGACGAATGGTCCGACCTGTGGATGGACACGGGGCGTGACGCATCGATCGCGTACACGCATACCGGTCGCCAGTACCTGCTGGGCTTCCGCTACAAGTTCTGACGGTCCGGCGCGCGGCGGTCCTGACGGGCCGCCGCCGCGATATCTTGTCCGGAAGGGGCCCGCGCTGGGCTCCTTCTGCATATGCGCACCCTGTTTCCGTCCGTCCGGCCGCCGGGATGCGCTACAGCGTGCCGCGCTGGACGAAGGGCGCGCGCCGGTAGAGGCGGCGTTCGCCGCCGCGCGGGTCGTCCTGCATGACCGGCGCGTCGCCGAACACCATCGTCTCGCGGCGCTCGAGCGAATAGGGCTGCCAGCCCGCAGTGGCGCCGGCACGCGGATCGCCGCTGCGCGCGAAGGCGAGCAGGGCGTCGCTCATCGCGTCGGCGACGCGCTGTGCGTCGGCCGAAGCGCCCGTGCGCGAGCCCGGTTGCGCGATGTTGTCG
>JAFAEU010000191.1 GCA_023423855.1 Pseudomonadota bacterium
GCGCGCGGGCTGCCGCGGCAGCAGTACGTGTCGATGTGCGACGTGTTCAAGAAGGAAGGCATCGCCTCGTCCTCGGTCGAGGAGAAGGCGCGCTACATCTGCAGTCGCCAGCAGGAACTGGCGCGGACCCTGTCCGGCTATCCGGGCGTGGTCGACGCGCGCGTGCACATCGCCCTGCCGGACCGTGACCCGCTCGGCGGCGACGTCGGGCATTCCTCGGCGGCGGTGGTGATCTTCCAGCAGCCGGGCGCCAACCTCGAGAACCTGCAGACGCGGATCAAGACCGTGGTCAAGGACGGCATCGAGGGGCTCGACGACATCAACAAGGTCTCGGTGGAGTTCGTGCCGATGCCCGGCGCCGCGGCAGCCGCCAGCGTGCCGCCGCGCCAGTCCACTGCGCCTGCGGCGATGTCCGCCGCCAATGCGATGTCGATCGGCATCGGCCTGGGCGTGCTCGCGCTGCTGGGGCTGGTGTGGGCCGCCTGGGGCCGCCTGCGCCAGCGTCGCGTGCAGCGGGCGGGCGACGGCGGCGGGATCTGGAACGGCTGAGGCGTCCCGGCATGCCGCTGCAGGCGCTGCTCGCCGACGTCCATCCCGCGTGGTACGCGGCCGGGGGCGAAGCCGGATTCGATCCCCAACTCGTCGCACGGGCGCGCAGCAGCGCGCTGGGCCAGCGCCTGCTGCTGCGCGCGCTGCCGCCGTCGATCATGGACGGCCTGCTCGCGCCGCGACCGGGCGGCAGCCCGCATCTCTCCACGCAGAGGCGCTGGCCGCGCGAACGCCTGCTGGCGCTGGTGCGCGACCTAGGCGTGCTCGCCTGCGCGCCGGTGATCCGCGCCGAGGTCCGGCGCGAACCGGTGCGCTGGCTGCGCAAGGTGCTCGGCAACAGCTACCTGCTGGCGCTGGACAGGACGGTCTGGGACGGCCGCGTCGACCGCGCCGTGCTTGCGCGGCTGTCGTCGGAATGGGAGGCGCTGGTCGCCGATCCGCGATTCCTGTCCGATCCGGCATTGCTCGGCGCGCTGCTCGATCGCCGGGGCGATGCCGAACTGCGCGCCTGGGCGGCGCGGCGCAACCGGCCGCTGGCCGACTGGGCCCTGCTGATGCGCGGCGGCGACGCGGCCTGCGCCACGCACCTGCCGGAGAAGGCGGTGCTGCGCGTGGCCTCGCACCACGAGAACCACGACGAGGACGCCGCATGAACCTGCCCGCCGCATCGCAAGCGAGCCTCGACGCGCAAGCGCGCGCGGCGACCGCGCGCGGCGCCGGGGGCAGCGTCGCCGTGTTCGAACGGCGCGAGTTCGAGCGCGCGGTCTCGGCGCGCGTGCTGTCGCCGCGGCACTGGGCGAAGCTGGAAGAGCTCGACCGGCTGCTCGATCGCGTCAACGCGCTCTACGTCGAGGTCGAAGGCGAGATCGCGCAGGCGCGCGAGGCCGGGCAGGCCGAGGGCTTCGCCGAGGGACTCAGGCGCGCGCAGCAGCAGATGACCGAGCAGCTCACCGCGCTCAACGAACGCCGCGCGCGCGTGCTTGCCGACGCCGCCGGCCGCATCACCGAACTGGCCTGCGCGATCGTGGCGCGGATCGCGCCCGGCTTCGACGCCGCCAGCGTGGTGCCGCCGCTGGTGATGCAGGCGGTCGAGGCGGCGCAGGCCGAGCAGTACCTGCTGATCCGGGTGCATCCTTCCGTGCGCGGTTCGGTGCAGGCGGGCCTGGGCGCGGTGCGCCAGGCGCATCCGGCGGTCGGCGTGATCGAACTGGTCGACGACGAGAGCCTGGACCCGCTGAGCTGCGTGGTGGTGTCGGAAGCGGGCGAGGTGCGTGCCGGCGTCGCCCAGCAGATCGAGGCGATCCGCGTCGCGCTGGCCGGCGTCGGCCACGTGGAGTCTGCGCGATGAGCCTGCCGCGGGTGCCGGTGCAGGCGATGCAGGACGGATCGATCGATCCGCTGCTCAGCGCGCTCGCCGGCGTCCGCTCGATCCAGCGCGTCGGCCGCGTGGTCGAGGCCTACGGCACCCTGATCCGCGCCACCGGCCTGAAGGCCGCGATCGGCGAGCTGTGCCACCTGCGCAACCCGCCCGGCGACGGCGATCCCGCGTTCAACCTCGCCGCCGAAGTAGTCGGCGTGTCGAAGCAGCACACGCTGCTGACGCCGCTGGGCGCGCTCGACGGCATTTCCGCGACCACCGAAATCGTCGCCAGCGGGCGCCAGGCCTCGGTGCGTGCCGGCAACGGCCTGCTCGGGCGCATCCTCGACGCGCACGGCGAGCCGATCGACGGCAGGGGCCCGGTCGGCGCCGGCGTCGAGATGCCGATCTACGCGGCCTCGCCCAATCCGCTGACGCGCAACCTGATCGAGCGTCCGTTCTCCACCGGCGTGCGCGCGATCGACAGCGTGATGACCGCCGGCGAAGGCCAGCGCGTGGGCATCTTCGCGGTCGCCGGCGGCGGCAAGAGCACCCTGCTGGGCATGCTCGCGCGCGGCGGCGACGCCGACGTCAACGTGATCGTGCTGGTCGGCGAGCGCGGCCGAGAGGTCAACGAATTCATCCACGACAACCTCGGCGAGCAGGGGCTGGCGAAGTCGGTGATCGTGGTCGCCACCTCGGACCGCCCCGCGCTGGAGCGCAGCCGCGCGGCCTGGGTCGGCACCGCGATCGCCGAGCACTTCCGCGACCGGGGCAAGCGCGTGCTGCTGCTGCTCGACTCGGTGACGCGCTTCGCGCGCGCGCTGCGCGACGTCGGCCTGGCGATCGGCGAACCGCCGGCGCGGCGAGGCTTCCCACCTTCGGTGTTCAGCGCGCTGCCGCGACTGTTCGAGCGTGCCGGCAACAACCAGGCCGGCAGCATCACCGCCTTCTACACCGTGCTGGCCGAGGACGAGGACGGCGGCGACCCGATCGTCGAGGAAGTGCGCTCGATCCTCGACGGCCACATCGTGCTCTCGCGCAAGCTCGCCGCCGCCTACCACTACCCCGCGATCGACGTGCTCACCAGCCTCAGCCGCACCATGCCGCGGGTGGTCGACCAGGCGCACCTGCGCGCCGCCGGGCAGCTGCGCAAGGCGCTGGCCAAGCACCAGGACATCGAACTGCTGCTGCAGCTGGGCGAATACAAGCGCGGCAGCGATCCCGACGCCGACTTCGCCATCGACCGGATCGGCCCGATCCGCAAGCTGCTGCAGCAGCCGTCGGGCGAGCTGGTGCCGTTCGCGCAGTCCTCCGACACGCTGAAGAAGCTGTTCGCATGAGCAGCGCCGCGCGCAAACGCTATCCGCTGCAACAGCTGCTGCAGCTGCGCACGCATCGCACCGAGAAGGCGCGCCTGGTCGTGGTCGAGAAGCAGCGCGCCGTGCGCGAGTGCCGCGAGGCCTGCGAGCGCATCGAGGCCGAGATCGTCGCGCTGCAGCGCGAGCGCGCCGGCCAGCGGCTGCGCATGCTGGATCCGCCGCCGCCGGGCATCCCGTTCCCGCTGGCGCTGGAGCAGCGCGAGGCGCACGTCGACTGGCTGGGCGAACAGGAGCAGGCCGCGCGCCAGCGGCTGCAGCAGGCGCAGCAGAAGCTGCAGCAGGCCGAGCAGGCGCTCACCGAGGCGATGCAGGCCTTCTTCCGCGCCAAGGCGCGCGAGGATGCGCTGGAGAAGCGCAAGGGCATCTGGCGCGGCGAGGTGATCGCGCTCGAAGCGCGGCAGGAAGAGGACGCCGCCGCCGACCTGGTGCAGGCCGTCCACATCGGCCGCACTCGACATTGAGGAGCACCGCATGAGCATCGACCAAGGCAGTACGTCGTCGCTGTCCAATCGTCCGGCCGGGGACGCGCAGCGCGCCGACAGCGACCGGCCCGCGGACAGGCCGCGCGAGGCGCCGCCGAAGGAAGAGGTCGACCGCTTCCGCCAGCTGATGCAGCACGGCCGCCAGGAGGGCCGCGCCGGCCTCCAGGAACGGCAGGAGCAGCGGCCGGGTTCGCTCGAGGCCGGACGCCATGCCGCGAACGCCGCCGCCCGCCACGGCGAGGAGGAAGCGGCGCTGCGCGGCCTGCCGGGACAGCGCGGCACGCAGGACGGCACCGACAACAACGGCATGGGCGCCAACGCCACCGAGGGCGCCGACCTGCTGGCGATGATGCAGGCCCAGGCCGCGCTGCGCGACGGCGCCAGCGCGCTGCCGCCGACCGCACCCGCGCCGCCGATGGCCAGCGGCAAGGCGCTGGCGGAGATGCTCGAACGTCACGTGCGCCAGCTCGCCGTCGATGGCGCCGCGTCCAGCGACGGCGACGGCCACGTCCTGCTGCGCATGGCCGACGCGACCCTGCCCGGCACCGACCTGCTGCTGAGCAGGACCGCCGACGGCTGGCACCTGCGTGCGGACGTGCGCTCGCGCGACAGCTACGACGCCATCCGCGACGCCGCGCCGGCGCTGGCGAAGCGCTTCGCCGAACAGAACCTGGGCCGCCTGGAGATCGATCCGCACTTCAGCGGCTGAGGCCATCGGCGCCCGTCATTGATCCTGCCCGGATATTCGTAAGGAGCGACGATTGGCTCCTTAGCGCGTCCAACAAAATGAATTCTGTCATCCCGAGCGCAGCGAGGGATCTTGTCTCCGGAGCCAGAAAAGCGAGATCCCTCGCTGCGCTCGGGATGGCATTCTGTTG
>JAFAEU010000205.1 GCA_023423855.1 Pseudomonadota bacterium
GTCGTACGCCGATGCCGGCCAGGGGCCCGCGGGTGCGCCGGGCGGCGCCCAGGGCTTCGGCGGATTCGCGCCGGAGGTGTCGGGCGCCTACGACCGCGACAGCTACGCCGCCTACGCGGGCGTGGAAGCCGACTTCACCGAGAAGTTCTCAGGCGGCGTCGCCGCGCGCTACGAGGACTACGACGACTTCGGCAGCCAGGCCTCGGGCAAGATCTCGGCGCGCTACGCGTTCACCGACGCGGTGGCGCTGCGCGGCACGGTGTCCAGCGGCTTCCGCGCGCCGTCGCTGGCGCAGCAGTACTTCCAGACCATCAGCACGGTGTTCCTGCCGGGCATCGCCACGCCGTTCGAGATCCGCACCTTCCCGGCCAGCGGCGCGATCGCGCAGGCCTTCGGCGCCGAGCCGCTGCAGCCGGAGGAGTCGCTGTCCTACAGCCTCGGCATCGTGCTGCAGCCGGCCCGCAACCTGTACATCACCGCCGACGCCTACCAGATCGACGTCGACGACCGCATCGCGCTGTCGTCGAACCTGACCGGCGACGCGGTACGCGCGCTGCTCGAGTCGCAGGGCGTGTTCGGCGTCAACGGCGGCCGCTACTTCACCAACGCCATCGACACCCGCACCCGCGGCATCGACGTCATCGGCACCTGGCGGCTGGACCTGGCGGCGAGCACGCTCGACTTCACCGCCGGCTACAACCACACCAAGACCGAGGTCACCCGGATCGCGCCGAACCCCGAGGAACTGGAGCAGAGCGGGCTTAGCCTGGAGCGCATCGACCGGGTCGAGATCGGCCGCATCGAGGACGGCTTCCCGCGCAACAAGCTGCTGCTCGGCGGCACCTGGACCGGCCAGGCGTGGACGCTCGCCGCCAACACCACGCGCTACGGCAGCGTGCGCACGACGCCGAACAACCCCGCGCTCGACCAGTCCTACGGCGCCAAGTGGCTGCTCGACGTGTCGGCCAGCTACCGCCCGGACGAGCGCTGGACGCTCACCCTCGGCGCCGACAACGTGCTCAACGAGTACCCGGACGAGAACATCTTCGGCAACTCGACCAACGGCCAGTTCCCGTACAGCAACCTGTCGCCGTTCGGCTTCGGCGGCGCCTTCGTGTACGGGCGCGTCGGCTACGCGTGGTGATGCGCTGACGGAAGGCCAGGCCTTCCGGTCAGGCGGGACGAACGCCCCGGCGAAGGCCGGGGCGTTTCCTGTTTCCCGTCGACTTCAGCCACGTGGGCGCAGCGGGCGGGATGGCGCAGCGTGTCCACCGAATTTGCCCGATCCGCCCGCATCCGCCAAACTGCCTTTCCATACCGCGGGACTGCACGGCCTCGATGCATCATGACACCGACCTGATCAACATCGTCGCAGTCGGCCTTGCCGTTGCCTTCGTGCTCGGTGCGCTGGCCAACCGACTGCGCATGTCCCCCCTGGTCGGATACCTGATCGCCGGCATCATCGTCGGCCCCTTCACCCCCGGCTTCGTCGCCGACCAGGAGCTGGCCAACCAGCTCGCCGAGCTCGGCGTGATGCTGCTGATGTTCGGCGTCGGCCTGCACTTCTCGCTGAAAGACCTGATGGAGGTCAAGGCGATCGCGATCCCCGGCGCGGTCGCGCAGATCAGCGTCGCCACCGTGCTCGGCTGGGGACTGTCGGCGGTGCTCGGCTGGCCGACCCTGCACGGCATCATCTTCGGCTTCTCGCTGGCCACCGCCAGCACCGTGGTGCTGCTGCGCGCGATGGAGGAGCGGCGGCTGCTGGAAACCACGCGCGGCAAGATCGCAGTCGGCTGGCTGATCGTCGAGGACCTGGCCTGCGTGCTCGCGCTGGTGATGATGCCGGTGATGGCCGACGTCTTCATCGGCGCCGAGGGTGCCGAGGCGCCGACCTTCGGTTCGATCATGACCACGGTCCTGTGGACCATGCTCAAGGTCGCCGCCTTCGTGACGGTGATGCTGGTGGTCGGCCGGCGCGCGATCCCGTGGGTGCTCGAGCGCATCGCCGGCACCGGCTCGCGCGAGCTGTTCACGCTGTCGGTGCTGGCGATCGCGCTCGGCATCGCCTTCGGCTCGGCCCTGCTGTTCGGCGTGTCGTTCGCGCTCGGCGCGTTCTTCGCCGGCATGCTGCTCAACGAGTCCGAGCTCAGCCACAAGGCCGCCAACGATTCGCTGCCGCTGCGCGACGCCTTCGCGGTGCTGTTCTTCGTCTCGGTCGGCATGCTGTTCGACCCGTTGATCCTGGTGCAGCGCCCGCTGGAGGTGCTGGCGACCGCCTTCATCATCATCGTCGGCAAGTCGGCCGCCGCCTACTTCATCGTCCGCGCCTTCGGCCATCCCAACACGACCGCGCTGACCATCTCCGCCAGCCTCGCGCAGATCGGCGAGTTCGCCTCCATCATCGCCGGACTCGGCGTCTCGCTGAAGATGCTGTCGGGCGACGAGCAGGCGCTGGTGCTGGCCGGCGCGCTGATCTCGATCATGCTCAATCCGATGATCTTCCGGCTGCTCGACCGCCGGCTGGCGACGCAGAAGGCGGCCGCCGATGCCGCGGCCGCCGCGGCGCCGGCCGAGCCGGTGGAGGACGTGATCGACCGCCCGGCGCTCGACGTCGACGACCACACCATCGTCGTCGGCTACGGCCGCGTCGGCCGCCAGCTGGCGCTGTTGCTGAGGGACCGCGGCGTGCCCGTGGTGGTGGTCGAGGAGGAAAGCGACCTGGTGCACAAGGCGCGCGAGGAAGGCCTGCTGGCGGTGCGCGGCAACGTCGCCTCCGAGGCGGTGATGCACGAGGCCCTGCCCGAGCGCGCCAAGCTGGCGGTGTTCGCGATCCCGCGCGCGCTCGAGGCCGGCGAGACCATCGAGCGGATGAAGGCGGTCAACCCGATGCTGACCGTGCTCGCGCGCGCGCACAGCGAGCGCGAGGTGAAGCACCTGCTGGAGCACGGCGCCGACGGCGCGGTACTGGCCGAACGCGAGCTCGCGTTCTCGCTGGCCGAGATGGTGATGTCAACCCCGCCCTACCGGCCGGCGCGCAAGCCCGGCGGCGAGGACGATCCGTCGCCGCCGGCGAATCCGGCGCCGCTGGCGGCCTGATCCCGGCAGGCCTTCACGGCGTCATCGGCAGCGACATCGCCATCCGACCGACCGCGCGTCATCTCGCCAACCGCTTGTCATCTCGAGCGCAGCGAGAGATCTGCTGCTTGCCGGGATCAACCAGCCTGCCGCTGTTGCAAAGCGCCCCCGCTTCGTTCGGATGACGGGCAATCCGGCCGCTCCGACGTCCGTGAACCTCCACGCCGGGCACGTGGAACGCCACCCCCTCACACCTGCGCCAGCGCCTGCTCCAGGTCCGCGATCAGGTCGTCCACGTGCTCGATCCCCACGCACAGCCGCACGGTGTCCTCGCTGACGCCGGCCCTGGCCAGTTCCTCCGGCGAGAGCTGGCGATGCGTGGTCGATGCCGGGTGCGTGGCCAGGGAGCGCGTGTCGCCGATATTCACCAGCCGCGTGAACAGCTGCAGCGCGTCGAGGAATGTCGCCCCCGCCTCGCGCCCGCCGGGCAAGCCGAAGGTGAACAGGCCCGAGGCGCCGCCGCCGCGCAGGTATTTCTGCGCCAGCGCGTGCTCGGGATGCCCCGGCAGCCCGGCGTAGTTCACCCACGCCACCTTCGGGTGCGCCTGCAGGTACTGCACGACCGCGAGCGTATTGGCGTTGATCCGGTCCATGCGCAGCGGCAGCGTCTCGATGCCCTGCAGGATCAGGAAGGCGTTGAACGGCGACAGCGCCGCACCGGTGTTGCGCAGCGGCACCACGCGCGCGCGGCCGATGTAGGCCGCCGGCCCCAGCGCCTCGGTGTAGACCACGCCGTGGTAGCTCACGTCCGGCTCGTTGAGGCGGCGAAAGCGCGCCTTGTGCCCGGCCCAGGGGAAGCGGCCCGAATCCACGATCGCGCCGCCGATGCTGTTGCCGTGGCCGCCGAGGTACTTGGTCAGCGAATGCACCACGATGTCGGCGCCGAAGTCGATCGGGCGCAGCAGGTAGGGCGTGGGCACCGTGTTGTCGACGATCAGCGGCACGCCGTGCGTGTGCGCGACCTTCGCCACCGCCTCGATGTCGGTGATGTTGCCCAGCGGGTTGCCGATGGATTCGACGAACACCGCCTTGGTGCGCTCGTCGATCAGCTTCGCGAACGCGTCCGGCTCGCGGTAGTCGGCCAGGCGGGCCTCGATGCCGAACTGCGGCAGCGTGTGCGCGAACAGGTTGTAGGTGCCGCCGTAGAGCGCGCTGGAGGAGACGATGTTGTCGCCGGCCTCGGCGATCGTCTGGATCGCATAGGTGACCGCGGCCTGCCCGGAAGCCAGCGCCAGCGCGGCGATGCCGCCCTCCAGCGCCGCGACGCGCTGTTCCAGCACGTCGGTGGTCGGATTCATGATCCGGGTGTAGATGTTGCCCGGCACCTTGAGGTCGAACAGGTCGGCGCCGTGCTGGGTATTGTCGAAGGCGTAGGCGACGGTCTGGTAGATCGGCACCGCCACCGAGCGCGTGGTCGGCTCAGGCGTGTAGCCGCCGTGGACGGCGATGGTTTCCGGTTTCCAGTTCGGATTGGACATGACGCAGGCACTCGCATGGGGAGCCGCGGACCATACCCCAGGATCGAAACGCGCGACCGGCCCGTTGCAGCGGAAACCATGTCGATCCGGCATGGCCTCATGCCCGTCGCGCGTCGCCATCGACACCATGCCTACCGACCGCTGTCGCCGGCGCGGCTCGCTCCTTCCGCCGCCAGCGGCACGAAGACGTCGGCGCGCAGCAGCGCTTCGGGCACCGTTTCCGGATCGTCCAGGAATTCGTAGTGGATCGGCGCGTCGCGCAGCGGGTAGCCGCTCCCGGGCCACCATTCGGCCAGCACGCGATCGACGAGATCCTCCAGCCCCTCGTAGGCGCCGACGTGGCGCACGCGCGCATGGTCGCCGCCGCCGAGGGTCATCCGGCGCAGCGGTGCCGGCGGGCCGATGTCCGTCGACAGGCGGATCGCACAATCGAATTCGAACTCCTCGGGCGGCACGTCGCGATGATCGCCGAGCGGCACGCCGTGCAGGCCGACGATCGCCTCCGCGGCACCGGCTTCGGCCGCCCAGCCGAACAGTTCGCCGAACGCGGTGTCGAGATCGGCGAAGGCGCCACGGTTGCGCAGGGCGACGACCTCGAACGGGTCCACCGAGACCACTTCGACCTGCAGCGGTGTTGCGCCACCGGAGCATGCGGGCATGCCCAGCGCCGCGGCAGCGGCGGCGATCCGGTCCGGCTGGCCGCGCAATTCGCCGGGGCTTGCGTCGAACGCATCGCGGAAGGCGCGCGCGAACGCCTGCGGCGTCTCGTATCCGGCGATGCCGGCGACCTCGCCGATCGCGGCCTGCGCATCGCCCAGCAGGTGCAGCGCGCGCAGCAGGCGCAGGCGCGCCACCGTGCGGCCCAGGGTCTCGCCGGTCAGGGCGCGCCAGACGCGGTGGAAGTGGAACGGCGAGAGGTGGGCGACCGCCGCCAGTTCGGGCAGGTCCGGCAGCGGTCCGCCGCCGTCCAGCACGTGCTGCAGGTGCGCGATCACGGCGTCGATGCGGCGGGCGTAGGCGTTGCGGGTGGTGGTTTTCATCGGTGCTCCGGATGAGGGAACGGGACTCTGGCCAGGCGGCTTCGGCTGGCCCCACCCCGCGCGATCAACCAAACGAAATGGGGCATGCCAAAAAGCATGCCCCACTCCAGCACCACCCGCGTTTCCGATCTTGCGCAGTTTCCCGCGCCAGCTCAGCCTGCAGCGAAAGCCAGCCGCCCGCCCTCGGCGTCGACCTTCACCGTATCGCCGTTGCCGAACTCGCCGGCAAGGATCATCGAAGCCAGCGGGTTCTCCAACTGCTGCTGGATCGCGCGCTTGAGCGGACGCGCGCCGTACACCGGATCGAAGCCGACGTTGCCGAGCAGGTCGAAGGCCCTGTCGGACACCTCGATGCGGATGCCGCGCTCGGCCAGCCGCGCCGTAAGCCCGCGCAGCTGGATGCGTGCGATCGACTTGATCTGCGCCTTGTCCAGCGGATGGAACACGACGATGTCGTCGAGCCGGTTGATGAACTCCGGGCGGAAGTGCGCCTGCACGACCGCCATCACGCCCGCCTTCATCTGCGTGTAGGCCTCCGGCGAGTCGTCGCCGCCGAGTTCCTGGATCATCTGCGAGCCGAGGTTGGACGTCATCACGATCACGGTGTTGCGGAAATCGACCGTGCGCCCCTGGCCGTCGGTCAGGCGGCCGTCGTCGAGCACCTGCAGCAGGATGTTGAACACGTCCGGATGCGCCTTCTCGACCTCGTCGAGCAGGATCACGCTGTACGGGCGCCGCCGCACCGCCTCGGTCAGGTAGCCGCCCTCCTCGTAGCCGACGTAGCCCGGGGGCGCACCGACCAGGCGGCTCACGGCATGCTTCTCCATGAACTCGCTCATGTCGATGCGCACCATCGCGTCGGAACTGTCGAACAGGAACTCGGCCAGCGCCTTGCACAGTTCGGTCTTGCCGACGCCGGTCGGGCCGAGAAACAGGAACGAGCCGCTCGGCCGATCGGGATCGCTCAGGCCCGCGCGCGAGCGGCGCACCGCGTCGGAGACGACCTTGATCGCCTCGTCCTGGCCGACCACGCGCGCGTGCAGCGCGTCTTCCATCTTCAGCAGCTTGTCGCGCTCGCCCTCGAGCATCTTGCTGACCGGAATGCCGGTCCAGCGCGCGACGACCTCGGCGATCTCCTCGTCGGTCACCTTGTCCTGCAGCAGCCTGAAGCCGGTGGTCTCGACTTCCTGCGCGGCCTTGAGCTGCTTCTCCAGCTCCGGCAGGCGGCCGTACTGGATCTCGCTCATCCTGGCGTAGTCCTGCGCGCGCTGCGCGGCCTCCAGTTGCTGCTTGGCCTGTTCGATCTGCTCCTTGATCTTCGTCGCGCCCTGCACCGTGGCCTTCTCGGCCTTCCAGATCTCCTCGAGGTCGTTGTACTCGCGCTCCAGCGTCGCGATCTCGGCCTCGAGGTCGGCCAGGCGCTGCTTCGAGGCCTCGTCCTTCTCCTTCTTCAGCGCCTCGCGCTGGATCTTGAGCTGGATCAGGCGGCGCTCCTTGCGGTCGAGCTCCTCGGGCTTGGAGTCGATCTCCATGCGGATGCGCGAGGCGGCCTCGTCCATCAGGTCGATGGCCTTGTCGGGCAGTTGTCGGTCGGCGATGTAGCGGTGGCTGAGCGTGGCCGCGGCGACGATCGCCGGGTCGGTGATCTCCACGCCGTGGTGCACCGCGTACTTCTCCTTCAGCCCGCGCAGGATGGCGATGGTGTCCTCGACGCTGGGCTCGCCCACGAACACCTTCTGGAAGCGCCGCTCCAGCGCCGCGTCCTTTTCCACGTACTTGCGGTACTCGTCGAGCGTGGTCGCGCCGATGCAGTGCAGCTCGCCGCGCGCCAGCGCCGGCTTGAGCATGTTGCCCGCGTCCATCGCGCCCTCGGCCTTGCCGGCGCCGACCATGGTGTGCAGCTCGTCGATGAACAGGATGATCTGGCCCTCGTTCTTGGCGAGATCGTTGAGCACCGCCTTGAGCCGCTCCTCGAACTCGCCGCGGAACTTGGCGCCGGCGATCAGCGCGCCCATGTCGAGGCTGAGCACGCGCTTGCCGCGCAGGCCTTCGGGCACCTCGCCGTTGACGATGCGCTGGGCGAGGCCTTCGACGATCGCGGTCTTGCCCACGCCGGGCTCGCCGATCAGCACCGGGTTGTTCTTGGTCCGGCGCTGCAGGACCTGGACGGTGCGGCGGATCTCCTCGTCGCGGCCGATCACCGGGTCGAGCTTGCCGGACTCGGCGCGCGCGGTCAGGTCGATGGTGTACTTCTCCAGCGCCTGGCGCTGGTCCTCGGCATTCTCGGATTGCACCTTCTCCCCTCCCCGCAGCCTGTCGATGGCG
>JAFAEU010000268.1 GCA_023423855.1 Pseudomonadota bacterium
ACCCTGGTCGAGGCCCACGGCCGCTACCGCGTCGCCCGGCTCGAGGTCGAGCGCACGCGCACCGACGTGCTGCCGCGCCTGGTCCGCGCCGAGCGGGCCGCCGAACGCGCCTGGCGCGCCGGCGCCATCAGCTATCTCGAATGGTCGCAGCTGCAGTCCGAGACCACCGCCGCGCGGCGCCAGCAGCTCGACGCCGCGCTCGAAGCGCAATCCGCGCTGATCGAGCTCCAGCGCCTCACCGGCCAGACCTTCGTCGTCGCCGACGTTGCCGCAGAAGGAAACACCCCATGAACCTCCGTCCGTTGCTGAGCGCGATGGCGCTGTCCCTGTCGCTGGCCGCCTGCAGTGCGCCCGACGATCATGCCGGCGACGCGCATGGCCACGAAGAAGGCGCACACGTGGAAGCCGCGCGCGGCGAGCACGGCGGCCGCGTGCTCGAACAGGATGGCTTCGCGGTGGAACTGGCGATCGCCGAATCAGGCACGCCGCCGACCTTCCAGGCCTGGCTGTATCGCGACGGCAAGCCGCTGCCGGCGAGCGCGGGCCGCGTGCAGGTCGACCTCATGCGGCTCGGCGGCGCGCGCGAGACCCATGCGCTCGTGCCGCAGGCCGACGGCAGCCTGCTCGCGGAGGGCATGGTCGGCGAACCGCATTCGTTCGACGTCGAGGTGAACGCGACCGTCGACGGCAAGGCGCTGCGCTGGCGCTACGAGAGTTACGAGGGCCGCACCACGATCCCGACGGAGATCGCCGACGAGTCCGGCATCCGCGTCGCCCCCGCGCAGGCGGGCACGATCGCCGACGAACACGAGGTGCAAGGCTTGCTGACGCCGATCGAGGGCCGCGCGGCGCAGGTCGCGGCACGGTTTCCGGGACCGATCCGCCGGGTCGCGGTCGCGGTCGGCGATCGCGTGCGGGCCGGGCAAACGCTGGCCATGGTCGAAAGCAACCTCAGCCTGACCCCCTACGCCGTGACCTCGCCGATCGCCGGCGTGGTGCTGGCGCGCAGCGCCACCGTGGGCAGCGTCGCCACCGAGGGCGCGGCGCTGTTCGAGGTCGCCGATCTGTCGACACTGTGGGTGGACCTGCACATCTTCGGTCGCGACGCACAGCACATCGTGCCCGGCGTACCGGTGACGGTGACCCGGCTCAGCGACGGCGCCACCGCGCAGACCACGCTCGAGCGCGTGCTGCCGGGCACCGCCACCGCCAGCCAGAGCACGGTGGCGCGCGCCGCGCTGGAGAACGAAGACGGGCTGTGGCGCCCCGGTTCCGCGGTCAAGGCGCGGATCACGGTCGCCGAGCAGCCGGCGGCGCTGGTGGTGCCGCTGGCGGCGCTGCAGACCTTCCGCGACCGGGACGTGGTGTTCGTGCGCGTCGGCGACATCTATGAGGCGCGCCCGGTCGAACTCGGCCAGCGCGACGCCGGGCACGTCGAGATCCTGTCCGGCCTGGCGGCCGGCGACGAGGTCGTGGTCGAACAGAGCTACCTGGTCAAGGCCGACATCGAGAAATCGGGGGCCTCGCATGACCACTGAACCCTTCGCGTCGCGCGGGCCGCTCGAACGCATCCTGCGCTTCGCCATCGCGCACCGCTGGCTGATGCTGGCGCTGACGCTGGCCCTGGTCGCCGTGGGCGCCTGGAGCTTCCGCCAGCTGCCGATCGACGTCACCCCCGACATCACCAACGTGCAGGTGCAGGTCAACACGCGGGCCGACGGCCATTCGCCGCTGGAGGCCGAGCAGCGCGTGACCTTCCCCATCGAAACGGCCATGGCCGGGCTGCCCGGCCTCGACTACACGCGCTCGCTCTCGCGCTACGGCCTGTCGCAGGTCACGGTCGTGTTCGACGACGGCACCGACCCCTACTTCGCGCGGCAGCAGGTCGCCGAACGCATCGCCCAGGTGCGTTCGCAGCTGCCGGGCGGCCTGGAACCGGAGATGGGACCCATCGCCACCGGGATGGGCGAGATCTTCATGTACACCGTCGAGGCCGGCGACGACGCGCGCAAGCCCGACGGCACGCCGTTCACCGCCACCGACCTGCGCACGCTGCAGGACTGGGTGGTGCGGCCGCAGCTGCGCAACGTGCCCGGGGTGACCGAGGTCAACACCATCGGCGGCTTCGCGCGGCAGATCCACATCACGCCCGATCCGGCGCGGTTGGTCGCACTCGGCTTCACCCTGCAGGACGTAGTCCATGCAGTGGCGGCGAACAACCGCAACGTCGGCGCCGGCTACATCGAGCGCAACGGCCAGCAGTTCCTGGTGCGCGCGCCGGGGCAGGTCGCCGACCTCGACGGCATCCGCGACATCGTGCTCGACCGCCGCGAAGGCGTGCCGATCCGCGTGCGCGACGTGGCCGAGGTCGGCGACGGTCCGGAGCTGCGCACCGGCGCGGCGACGCTCGACGGCAGGGAAGTCGTGCTCGGCACCACCTTCATGCTGATCGGCGCCAACAGCCGCGACGTGGCCCGGGCCGCCGCGGCACGGCTGGCGGAGGCGAACCGCAGCCTGCCCGCCGGCGTGCGCGCGCAGCCGGTCTACGACCGTACTGCGCTGGTCGAGCGCACCATCCGCACCGTCGCGACCAACCTCGTCGAGGGCGCGGTCCTGGTGGTCGTGGTGCTGTTCCTGCTGCTCGGCAACGTCCGCGCCGCGCTGATCACCGCGGCGGTGATCCCGCTGGCGATGCTGTTCACGCTGACCGGCATGGTGCGCGGCGGCGTGTCGGGCAACCTGATGAGCCTGGGCGCGCTCGACTTCGGCCTGATCGTCGATGGCGCGGTGATCATCATCGAGAACTGCCTGCGCCGCTTCGGCGAGCGCCAGCGCGCGCTCGGCCGGCTGCTGACCGAGGCCGAGCGCCTGGACCTGACCGCGTCGGCGACCGCCGAGGTGATCCGCCCCAGCCTCTTCGGCCTCGGCATCATCACCGCGGTCTACCTGCCGATCTTCGCGCTCACCGGGGTGGAGGGAAAGATGTTCCACCCGATGGCGATCACCGTGGTGCTGGCGCTGAGCGGCGCGATGGTGCTGTCGCTGACCTTCGTGCCGGCGGCCATCGCCGTGTTCCTGCGCGGGCGCGTGCAGGAGCACGAAACCCGCCTGATGCAGCGGGCGCGCCGCGCATACGCGCCGCTGCTGGCGTGGGCGCTGCGGCGCGGCCCGGTCGTCGCCGGCGGAGCGCTGGCGCTGGTCGCCCTGTGCGCCCTGCTGGCGACGCGCCTGGGCACCGAGTTCGTGCCCAGCCTGGACGAGGGCGACATCGCGATGCACGCGATGCGCATCCCCGGCACCAGCCTGGACCAGGCCGTGCGCATGCAGGGCACGCTGGAGGCGCGGATCGCGCGCTTCCCCGAGGTGCAGCGCGTGTTCGGCAAGCTGGGCACGGCCGAGGTCGCGACCGACCCGATGCCGCCATCGGTCGCGGACACCTTCATCATGCTCAAGCCGCGCGACCAATGGCCCGACCGCCGCAAACCGAAGGCGGCGCTGGTGGCCGAGATCGAGGCCGCGGTCGGGCAGATCCCCGGCAACAACTACGAGTTCACGCAGCCGATCCGGATGCGCATGAACGAGCTGATCTCGGGGGTGCGCGCGGACGTCGCGATCAAGGTCTACGGCGACGACCTCGACACCCTGGTCGAACTCGGCGAACGGATCGAGGCGACGGCGACCGCCGTCCCCGGCGCGGCCGACGTGCGCCTGGAGCAGGCGACGGGACTTCCGCTGCTGACGATCACGCCCGACCGGCAGGCGCTGGTGCGCTACGGCCTCAACCCCGGCGACGTGCAGGACACCGTCGCCACCGCGATCGGCGGCGAGGTCGCGGGGCAGCTGTTCGAGGGCGACCGCCGCTTCGACATCGTCGTGCGCCTGCCCGAAGCGCTGCGGCAGGATCCGGCCGCGCTGCACGACCTGCCGATCCCGCTGCGCGGCGGCGACAACCAGGACGAGTCCACGCGCGCCGGCGGGTGGCAGTCGGGTTCGCCGCGCACCGTGCCCCTGCGCGAGGTGGCGCGGATCGAGACGACGCTGGGGCCGAACCAGGTCAACCGCGAGAACGGCAAGCGCCGCGTGGTGGTGACGGCGAACGTGCGCGGCCGCGACCTCGGCGGCTTCGTCGACGAGCTGCAGCGGCGCGTGGCGGACGGCGTGGCGCTGCCGCCGGGCTACTGGATCGACTACGGCGGCACGTTCGAACAGCTGATCTCCGCCGGCCGGCGCCTCGCGGTGGTGGTGCCGGCGACCCTGCTGATCATCTTCGCCCTGCTGTTCTGGGCCTTCGGGTCGGCCCGGGACGCGGCGATCGTGTTCACCGGCGTGCCGCTGGCGCTGACCGGCGGGGTCGTGGCGCTGGCGCTGCGCGGGATCCCGCTGTCGATCTCGGCCGGGGTCGGCTTCATCGCACTGTCGGGCATCGCGGTGCTGAACGGGCTGGTGATGATCAGCTCCGTCCGCAGGCTGCGCGAACAGGGCGCACCGCTGGAATCGGCCATCGTCGAGGGCGCGCTGGGGCGCCTGCGCCCGGTGCTGATGACCGCGCTGGTGGCCTCGCTGGGCTTCCTGCCGATGGCGCTCAACGTCGGCGCCGGCTCGGAAGTGCAGCGGCCGCTGGCGACCGTGGTCATCGGCGGCATCGTGTCCTCGACCCTGCTGACCCTGCTGGTGCTGCCGCTGCTGTACCGCCGGGTGCACCGCCGGGACGAGGCCCGGGCCACCGCCTGACCGGGCCGCGGGGCGTCCCCGGCCTGGCCAAGTGCTTGTCCGGGCTTGGATTCCCCGGCATAATGCGCGGCTCGCTGCGGTCGGCCCATCGGTTTCAGGGCCCGGACCGGGGACCGGACACGCGATTCCGACCCCTTCCGCGCAGCGCCCCGCCCGCATTGCGTGGCAGGCGACGCCCCTCTCCACTCCAGGAATGGGCCCGCCCGCCGGGGCCGCCGTCTCCCTGGCCAAGGGCGACACCAAACCACGATCGAGGTGCGTAATGTCCCGAGTATGCCAAGTCACCGGCAAGCGAACGACGACCGGCAACAACGTCTCGCATGCCATGAACAAGACCCGCCGCCGCTTCATGCCCAACCTGCATGAGCGCCGCTTCTGGGTCGCCAGCGAGAACCGCTGGGTCAAGCTGCGTGTTTCCACGGCTGCCCTGCGCACCATCGACAAGAACGGCATCGACGCCGTGCTCGCCGACCTGCGCAAGCGCGGCGAGAAGGTCTGAGGAGTAGAACGCCATGGCAAGCAAGCGCGACAAGATCCGTCTGATTTCGTCGGCCAACACCGGCCACTTCTACACCACGGACAAGAACAAGAAGAACACCCCCGGCAAGATGGAGATCAAGAAGTACGATCCCGTCGTCCGCAAGCACGTGATCTACAAGGAAGGGAAGATCAAGTGACGCATTGGTCCGCGCTTTAGCGCGACAACCAATGCGTCATCCCCGCGAACGCGGGGATCCAGAAGCCCGCCGCAAGGCGGGCTTTTCGTTTTCCGGACACCGTCCACCGTCTTTTGCAGGAAAAGCGAAAGACGCTGGATCCCCGCCTTCGCGAGGACGACGGATCGAGCCGCATCGAATGAACTGTCATCCCGAGCGCAGCGAGGGATCTTGCCTCCGTGAGCCCGGAAACAGGATCCCTCGCTGTGCTCGGGATGACATCGTCGGATAGCGCCGCATGACCAGCACCTATCCACCCCGTCACCATCGCCGGCACCTCTGACAGGTTGCCGAACGAACCGGCACAATCCCCCCATGCCCCCGCCCGACCCCAACTACGGCCTCTGGCTGCTGGTCGTCGACTGGCTGGTCCGCATCGCCGCGCTGTTCTGGATCCCGACGCGGACCACGCCCGGCGCGGCGCGCAGCTGGCTGCTGCTGGTGTTCTTCGTGCCGCTGGCGGGACTGCCGCTGTACCTGCTGTTCGGGCACCCGTGGCTGTCGCGCGAGCGCGTGCAGCGGCAACGACTCGCCTCGCAGGTGATCCGCGAGGAACAGGCGCCGCTTGCCGACCAGCGCTGGGCCGCGGTCGAAGGCAGCGCCGCGGCGGAGATGGCGCCGCTGGTCGAAGGCCTCGGCGACTTCATGCCCACCCACGGCAACCAGGTCGAACTGCTCGACGACTACGACGATGCGCTGCGCCGGCTGGTCGCCGACATCGACGGCGCGCGCGAGCGCGTGCACCTGCTGTACTACCTGATGTTCGACGACGCGATCGGCGACGCGGTCGCGGCCGCGCTGGCGCGCGCCGCCGCGCGCGGCGTGCAGTGCCGGCTGC
>JAFAEU010000301.1 GCA_023423855.1 Pseudomonadota bacterium
CAGCAGGCCCGCCCCGGCCGCCGGTCCGCCGTGCCGGCGCATCGCCGACACCCGGCCGGGAGAAGGGCCCGCCAGCGCCAGCGCGCGCTCGGCCTCCAGGCGCGTGACCGGCGTGGTGAACAGCGCCACCAGCTCCAGCGGCAGCACATCCGCCTGCGCGGCGATCGCCCCGATCAGCTCGCGCTCCACCGCCGCCCAGCGTCCGGGATCGGCTTCGGGCGTGCCGCGCCGCGAGCGCAGCGACCATGACGGCGGCAGGTGGTTGTCGTCGAAGCGATACCAGTCGCGCAGGACCCGTCCGCCCGGCGTGCCCGGCGGCAGGGCCTCGAGCAATTGCCGGAACGACGCGGCGTCGACCAGGGTCGGCAGCGGCTGCCAGCCCTCGCGCTCGCCCAGCATCAGGATGAAGGCCGGCGCCGCGCCGCTGGCGCAGCAGCGCTCGATCTCGCCGAGGCAGACCTCGACCGCGGCGTGGTCCAGGCCGGCCTCGTCGGAGACGCCCCAGCGCAGGTCGATCAGGTCGATGCGCAGCCCGCGTTCGCGCAGCGCGGCGTTGACCTCCGGCAGCACGCGGGTATTGAGGTGGTCGCGTTCCCACTGGAAGTCGAGGAAGGTGGAACTCAGGAAGACACGCACCAGACGCATTCGGCCGGCTCTCCGGGAGGGGTACCGCGCGGGACGTGAAGCCTCCCCTGTCCCGGCCGCGGCATGTGGTCGCATCGGCGATGCTGAGTGGCCGGAGTGTTCCGGTCGGGCGTCGGCGGGTCAACCGGCCGGGCGCCCCGGTCAGTCCGCCGGCACCGTGCGGCTGCCGGCCCAGGCGCGCAGTTCCGCCACCTGCTCGCGCATCACCACCGACAGCGGCCGCGTGGCGCGGAGCTCCTCCAGCAGCAGCGCGTCGTCGATCGCGCGCGACTCGGCGTGGGCGACGTAGAGGGCGGCGACCACCGCCTGTTCGATCTCGGCGCCGGAAAAGCCCTCGGCGGCGGCCGCCAGCGCGCCGAGGTCGAAGCGCTCGGGCGAAAGTTCGCGCCGGCGCAGGTGCAGCTCGAACACGTGCGCGCGGGTGCCGGCGTCGGGCAGGTCGACGAAGAAGATCTCGTCGAAGCGGCCCTTGCGCAGCAGTTCGGCCGGCAGTTCGCGCACCTGGTTGGCGGTGGCGACGAGGAACACCTTCGACTTGCGTTCGGCCATCCAGGTCAGCAGGTAGCCGAGCACGCGCCGCGAGACGCCGCCGTCGCCATCGCTGCTGCCGGCGGCCACGCCCTTCTCGATCTCGTCGATCCACAGCACGCAGGGTTCGAGCTGGTCGCAGGACTCCAGCGCGGCGCGCAGGTTGGCCTCGGTCTCGCCGTGGTACTTGGCGTAGAGCGTGCCGAAATCCAGCCGCACCAGCGGCACGCCGAAACCGCCGGCCACCGCCTTGGCCAGCAGCGACTTGCCGCAGCCCTGCACGCCCAGCAGCAGGATGCCCTTGGGCGGGTCGAGGCCGGGCGGCGCGTCGCCCTCGACGAACACGCGCCGGCGCTGCTCGATCCAGCGCTTGAGCCGGCGCGCGCCGGCGACGTCGGCGAAGCGCGCGGTGTCGTATTCATAGTGCAGGTGGCCGCTCTTGTTGAGCAGGTCGAACTTCAGCCGCGCCAGCGCCGGCAGGTCGCCCGGGCCGAGCACGCCGTCGTCGTGGATCAGGTGGCGCGCGATGCGGCGCGCGTCGGTCGCCTCCAGGCCCTGCAGGTTGCGCACGATGCGGCGCACCGTGGCCTCGTCGACCTCGACCCGCCGGCCCTCGTGCTCGCGCTGGTAGGCGGCGATCTCCTCGCGCAGCAGCTTGAGCAGCGCGTTGGCGTCGGGCAGGCGCGGGCGGAAGCGCGCGGCCTTGGCGTCGAGCTCGGGCGGCAGTTCGACCTTGTGCCCGACCAGCACGACCACGTGCGCCAGGCAGTCGCGCCGCTGCAGGATCTCGCGCAGCTGGCGCCGGGTGCTGGCGTAGCCGAGGTAGGGATGGAAGTCGAGCAGCAGGTAGACGCCGCGCTGGTCGGCGTCGCGGATCGCCGCGAGCGTGGTGCCGGCGTCGGGCGGGGCCTGGGCCGGGTCCTCGCGGTCGAGGTCGATGCGGCGCAGCCCCTCGGTGATCGACCAGCGGTACAGCGCGCGCCACACCCGGGTCAGCGATTGCCGGAACAGTTCGACCACGCGGGTTTCGTCGGGCGTCTCGACCACGATCAGCGGGGTGTCGGCGCGGATCAGCGCCACGAGGTCCTGCAGGTCGCTCATGCACGGTCGGTCGGTGGGGGCGGACCGACGATAGCAGACGCGCCGGCGCGGGAGGACGCGCGCGCACGGGCCGCGGGCGGAGGGTTCGCCGGTTCATTTGTAAAGAACTCGTCAAGCGCGCGCGGGTGCCGGCATTGTGTTCGCGGCCTTGACGCAGCCGGTGTACGCTCGCGGCTCGTTCCCATGGCGGAGGCAGTGGATGAAGACCGTGCTGGTGGCCAGTTCCAAGGGCGGTGTCGGCAAGACCACGATCGCAACCCACCTGGCCGCGGAGTCCGCGCTGGCGGGCCGCAAGACCGTCCTGATCGATGCCGATCCGCAGGGATCGTCCACGCGCTGGGCCGAACGCCGCTCGGCGCTGGAGAGCGCGGTGCTGCCGATCGACGGCAGCAGCCGGCACAAGACGGCATGGAAATCGATTCCCGAGGGCACCGACCGCGTGGTCGTCGACGCCCCGGCCGGCGCCCACGCCGACACGCTGGAGGTCTATCTCGACCACGCCGACGCGGTGGTGGTGCCGGTGCTGCCCTCGGCGCTGGACATCGACGCCACCGTGCCCTTCCTCAACGCCCTGGCCAAGCACCCGCG
>JAFAEU010000309.1 GCA_023423855.1 Pseudomonadota bacterium
ACGGCCACACGCTCGGCAACGCGCTGCGCCGCGTGCTGCTGTCCTCGATCCCCGGCTTCGCGATCACCGAGGTCGAGATCGACGGCGTGCTGCACGAGTACAGCACGATCGAGGGCCTGCAGGAGGACGTGCTCGAAGTCCTGCTCAACCTCAAGGACGTCGCCATCCGCATGGGCACCGGCGACAGCTCCACGCTCACCCTGAGCAAGTCCGGCCCCGGCGTCGTCACCGCCGCCGACATCAAGACCGACCACAACGTCGAGATCCTCAACCCCGACCACGTGATCGCGCACCTGACCAAGGACACGCCGCTCAACGTGCGCCTGAAGATCGAGCGCGGCTTCGGCTACCAGCCGGCCGCCGCCCGTCGTCGCCCGGACGAGGAAACCCGCGCCATCGGCCGCCTGATGCTGGACGCGTCGTTCTCGCCGGTCCGCCGCGTTGCCTATGAAGTCGAGGCGGCGCGCGTCGAACAGCGTACCGACCTCGACAAGCTGGTGCTCGACATCGAGACCAACGGCACGATCGACGCCGAGGAAGCCGTGCGCACCGCCGCCGACATCCTCACCGACCAGCTGTCGGTGTTCGGCGACTTCACCCACCGCGACCGCGGCGGGCAGAAGGTGCAGACCCCGGGCGTCGACCCGATCCTGCTGCGCCCGATCGACGACCTCGAGCTGACCGTGCGTTCGGCCAACTGCCTCAAGGCCGAGAGCATCTACTACATCGGCGACCTGATCCAGAAGACCGAAGTCGAGCTGCTCAAGACCCCGAACCTCGGCAAGAAGTCGCTCACCGAGATCAAGGAAGTCCTCGCGCAGCGCGGCCTTTCACTCGGCATGAAGCTGGAAAACTGGCCGCCGGCCGGCGTCTCGCAGCACGGCATGCTGGGGTGAGGCAGCGCGCTTGCGAGCCATTGGTTCGCGCGCTGCCGAACGCCCGGCCATGGATGGCCGGGCCGGGCGTTCCGAAGCCCGCTCAGTCCCGCCATGGATGGCAGCGTTAGCTCCACCATAGTCATCGCAACACCACCGCCGACGAACCGAAGTTCGCGGCACGCCCGGCAAGGGATGCCGGCCAGGACCACCCGCAGTCCAATCTACAACGCCAGGATGGCGCCAACGACGTCCACGGTTTCAAACTTCATTCGATAAGGATCCACGACCATGCGCCACCAGAAAGCCGGCCGCAAGTTCGGCCGCACCAGCGCCCACCGCGCCGCGATGTTCAGCAACATGGCGGCCTCGCTGTTCAAGCACGAGCTGATCAAGACCACCCTGCCCAAGGCCAAGGAACTGCGCCGCGTCGCCGAGCCGCTGATCACTCTGGCCAAGACCGACGGCGTCGCCAACCGCCGCCTCGCGTTCTCGCGCCTGCGCGACAAGGAAGCGGTGGGCAACCTGTTCACCACGCTCGGCCCGCGCTACGCCAACCGCCCGGGCGGCTACCTGCGCATCCTCAAGTGCGGCTTCCGCGCCGGCGACAATGCGCCGATGGCGTATGTCGAGCTGGTCGACCGCCCGCAGGCCGACGCCGAATAAGCCGGTCCCGTTCCGGTGCAGACGCAGGAAACCCCGGCCCAGGCCGGGGTTTCTGCTTTCGGGGGCGGGGGCTCTGGCCATCCATCAGAACCGTCATCCCCGCGAAGGCGGGGATGACGGTTGCTTTAGCCATCGACATCGCCAGAGGGCTGGTTTGCCCCATGGGGCCGCGACGGACGGATCACCACGGCAACCTGCGCCGTGCGTACGCCGTGGGCAGCGGTGATAATGGCAGTCCGGTCCTTCGCCGCAGGCGTCCATGAACCCTTTCCGCTGGTCCTTCCGCTCGCAGATGCTGTCCGCCGCCGCGATCTGCTTCGCGCTGATCGGCTTCGCGATCTACAGCCAGCTGGCCTGGGGCCTGCAGCCGTGCCCGCTGTGCATCTTCCAGCGCATCGCGTTCGCGGCGCTGGGCGTCGTGCTGCTGCTGGCCGGCCTGCATGCGCCCGGGGGCGCGGGCGGCCGGCGCGCCTGGGGCGTGCTGGCCTTCGTCGCCGCGGCCGTGGGCATCGGCGTCGCCGGGCGGCACGTGTGGATGCAGCTGTTTCCGCCGGAGATCCCCGCCTGCGGCGCGCCGTTCGCCTTCATGCGAGAGACGATGGACACGCCCAGCCTCATCAAGCAGGTGCTGACCGGGACCGGCGACTGCGGTACGGTCGACTGGACCTTCCTCGGCCTGTCGATGCCGTGGTGGAGCCTGGTCTGGTTCGTGCTGCTGGCGGCGTGGGCGCTGTTCGCGGCGTTTCGCAGGCGCTGAATGTGCCGGCGTGTCGGTTGCAGCTGAAATTGACGCAGCGCAGCAACCGGCGCACCATCCACGATCCACCCGAGTACGCACCATGAACAGGCCCGACCGCAACCTCCAGCCCGTCAACCTTCCGTCCGAGTGGCATCCCGGCAGCTGGCGTTCGCGCCCGGCGCTGCAGATGCCGGTCTATCCGGATGCGGACGCGCTGGCCGAGGTGCAGGAGGAACTGCGCGGACTGCCGCCGCTGGTGACCTCGTGGGAGATCCTCGCGCTCAAGCAGCAGCTGGCCGAGGCCCAGGAGGGCAAGCGCTTCCTGCTGCAGGGCGGTGACTGCGCCGAGACCTTCGCCGAGTGCACGTCGGACATCATCTCCAACCGGCTCAAGGTGCTGCTGCAGATGAGCCTGGTGCTGGTGCACGGGATGAAGCTGCCGGTGGTGCGCGTGGGCCGCTTCGCCGGCCAGTACGCCAAGCCGCGTTCGGCCGACATGGAAACGCGCGGCGAGGTGTCGCTGCCCAGCTACCGCGGCGACATCGTCAACCGGCCGGAGTTCACCGCGCAGGCGCGGGTCCCGGATCCGCGGCGCATGGTCAAGGCCTACGCGCGCTCGGCGATGACGATGAACTTCGTGCGCTCGCTGATCGACGGCGGTTTCGCCGACCTGCACCACCCCGAGTACTGGGGCCTGGGCTGGGTGAAGCAGTCGCCGCTGGCGGGCGACTACCAGAAGATGGTCGCCGGCATCGGCGACGCGGTGCGCTTCATGGAGACCCTGGTCGGCACCCAGATCCACGACCTCAAGCGCGTCGATTTCTACACTTCGCACGAAGCGCTGCTGCTGCCCTACGAGGAGGCGCAGACCCGGCAGGTGCCGCGGCAATGGGGCTGGTTCAACCTCAGCACCCATTTCCCGTGGGTGGGCATGCGCACCGCCGCGCTCGACGGCGCGCATGCGGAATACTTCCGCGGAATCCGCAACCCGATCGCGGTGAAGCTCGGCCCGTCGGTGACGCCGGACCAGTTGCTCAGGCTGATCGACCTGCTGAACCCGGACGACGAGCCCGGCCGCCTCGGCCTGATCCATCGCATGGGCGCGGCGCAGGTCGCGGACAGGCTGCCGGCGCTGCTCGACGCGGTGAAGCGTGACGGGCGCCGCGTGCTATGGATCTGCGACGCGATGCACGGCAATAC
>JAFAEU010000310.1 GCA_023423855.1 Pseudomonadota bacterium
CCACGCGCGCGCCGACGCTGCTGGACTGACGATGGCCGCGATCGCACTCCCGTCGGCATGGCGCAGCGTACCGAGGCTCGTCGGCCGCCATGCCGTGCTCGAGCCGCTGCAGGCCGCGCACGCCGACGGCCTGCGCGTGGCGGTGGAAGGCAGCGGGCTCGACCGGCTCTGGTACACCAACGTGCCGGCGCCGGCGCGCGTGGCGGCATACGTGGACGGCGCGCTGGAGGCGCAGGCGGCCGGCCGCGCCCTGGCCTTCGCGGTGCGCGACGCCGGCGGCGATGTCGTCGGCACGACCCGCTTCTACGGGCTGGAGCCTGAGGTGCCGAGGCTGCTGCTCGGCTACACCTGGTACGCCCCGCGCGTGCAGCGCACCGGCGTCAACACCGAATGCAAGCGGATGCTGCTGGAACACGCCTTCGACACGCTGGACTGCGCCAGCGTCGGCTTCGAGACCAGCTGGTTCAACCACGCCTCGCGCGCGGCCATCGCCCGCCTCGGCGCGAGGCAGGACGGCGTGCTGCGCAACCACAAGCGCCACGCCGACGGTTCGCTGCGCGATACCGTGGTGTTTTCCATCCTCGACACGGAATGGCCGGCGGTGCGCCGGCACCTGCAGTCCCGACTGGACGATCATCCATGAGCAAGGCCCTCGTTTCCCTCGGCATCGTCGGCGCCCGCGGCCATACCGGCAGCGAGCTGATCCGGCTGGTCGCCGCGCATCCGCGGTTCGAGCTGGCGTTCGTGTCCTCGCGCGAGCTGGATGGCCAGGGCGTGGCCGGACATAGCGACGCCTACGCCGGCGAGTTGCGCTTCGAGAACCTCGACGCCGACGCGGTGGCCGCGAAGGGCGCCGACGCCGTGGTCCTGGCCCTGCCCAACGGCAAGGCCGCGCCCTATGTCGCGGCGCTGGACGCGGCGAAGCCGGACACGGCGATCGTGGACCTGTCGGCCGACCATCGCTTCGACGAAGGCTGGTACTACGGTCTGCCGGAGCTGACCCGGGGGCGCTACGACGGCTCGAAGCGCATCAGTAATCCCGGTTGCTACGCGACCGCGATGGAACTGGCGATCGCGCCGATGCTCGACGGGCTGGCCGGCCCGCCGCAGTGCTTCGGCGTGTCGGGCTATTCCGGCGCCGGCACAACGCCCTCGGACAAGAACAACGTCGAGCTGCTGCGCGACAACCTGATGCCGTACGCGCTGGCCGACCACATGCACGAGCGCGAGGTGTCGCGCCACATCGGCGTGCCGGTCGAGTTCATGCCGCACGTGGCGCCGCACTTCCGCGGCATCACCATGACCGTGAACCTGTGGCTGCAGGAACCGGTGAAGATGGAGGCGGTGCGGGCGCTGTATCGCGAACGCTACGCGAACGAGCCGCTGGTGCGGGTGAGCGACGATGTGCCCTGGGTCAACCGGATCGCCGGCAGGCACGGCGTCGAGATCGGCGGATTCACCGTGGCGCCGGGCGGCAAGCGCCTGGTGGTCGTCTCCACGCTCGACAACCTGCTCAAGGGCGCGGCGACGCAGGCGATGCAGAATCTCAACCTCGCGTTCGGATTCGACGAACTGGCCGGGATTCCGGCGGACGCGTTCTTTTCGCAGGAGGACGGCCAATGAGCGACCTGCTGTGGCAGAAGCCCGGCGTGACGGTGGACGCCGGGATCCAGCGCTTCCTCGCCGGCGACGACGTGCTGCTGGACCGCGAGTTCTTCCTGCATGACATCCAGGCGAGCACTGCGCATGCCGAAGGCCTGCAGCGCATCGGCATCCTCTCGGGCGATGAGCTCGATGGCCTCAAGCGCGAGCTCAAGCAACTGGCCGACGACTTCCGCGCGGGCAGCTTCGTGCTTGACGAGCGCTACGAGGACGGCCATTCCGCGATCGAAGCGCGCCTGACCGAACGCCTCGGCGACGCTGGCCGCAAGATCCACACCGGTCGCAGCCGCAACGACCAGGTGCTGGTGGCGACGCGCCTGTGGCTGAAGGAAAAGCTGGCGTGCGTGGCGCAACTGGGCCGCGAGATCGCGAAAGTAGCGCTCGACCGCGCACGGGCCGAGCGCGACCTCCCACTGCCCGGCTATACCCACATCCAGCGTGCCGTGGTGTCCTCGGCGGGCATGTGGTGGGCAGGCTGGGCCGAGGCCTTCATCGACGATGCGGTCCGCGCCGCCGACACGCTGAAGCTGGTGGACTGCAATCCGCTGGGCACCGCCGCCGGCTACGGCGTCAACCTCAAGCTCGACCGCGAACACACGACGCAGGCGCTCGGCTTCGCGCGCATGCAGGTCAGTCCGATCTACGCCCAGCTGTCCCGCGGCAAGTTCGAACTGGCCGCGCTGGAGGCGCTCGGCAGCGCCACGCTCGACCTGCGCCGCATCGCCTGGGACCTGTCGCTGTTCACCAGCGCCGAGTTCGGCTTCGTCGCGCTGCCGTCGCAGTACACCACCGGCAGCTCGATCATGCCCAACAAGCGCAATCCCGACGTGATCGAACTGATGCGCGCCACCCACGCCAGCGTGGCCGCCGCGCGCACCGAGATCGAGCAGCTGCTGTCGCTGCCCTCGGGCTACCACCGCGACCTGCAGGCCAGCAAGGGGGCCATCTTCCACGGCTTCGGCCGCGGCCTGGTCGCACTGGAGCTGCTGCCGGCGCTGCTGGCCAACCTGGAATGGCGCGGGGAGAACCTGCGCGCGGCGATCGATTCGGGCATGTACGCCACCGACGTGGCGGTGGAAGCCGCCGTGGCCGGCGTGCCGTTCCGCGAAGCCTACAAGGCTGCCGCCGCGTCCGCCGACAGTGCCGGGCAGGGACGCACGCCGGAAGGCAGCCTCGCCGCGCGCGTGTCGCCCGGCGCCGCGGCGGACCTGCGTCTCGACGCACTGCAGGCCCGCTGGGAGGCGCTGTGAACATGCCGGCGACGCGCTACCTGGTGCTGCTGATGCGGCGACCGGACTTCGACGAGACTCTGGTCGCGCCGCACCTGGCCTTCCTCGACGAACTTCGCGCCGACGGCCTGCTGGAGATGACCGGCGGCTTCGGCGACCGCAGCGGCGGCGCCTACCTGCTGCGCGGCGTGGCGGATATCGACGCGGCGAAGGCCATCGTCGCGCGCGACCCGCTGGCGATCCACAGCGCATCGGACATCGTCGTCCACGAGTGGAACACGCGCTGAGCCGATGGATACGCACGCCTTCTCCGAACAGCGCCTGCCGCCCTGGCGGCGCGCCGTGCTGAAGGTCGGCAGCAGCCTGCTGGCCGCGAACGGCGGCGGACTGTCGACCGAGTACGCGCAAGCCATCGCCGGTTTCGTCGTCGCCTCGCACAAGGCCGGGCGCGAGGTGGTGGTGGTGTCCTCGGGCGCGGTCGCGGCCGGCCGCGCGATCATGCGCGAGCAGCCGCACGACGGCGCCGAGATGGCCGAGCGCCAGGCGCTCGCCGCGCTGGGGCAGGCGCGGCTGATCGGCTTCTGGCAGGGCCTGCTCGACCGCCAGGTGGCGCAGGTGCTGCTGACCCACGACGACCTGCGCAACCGCCGCCGCTACCTCAACGCGCGCGCCACGCTGTCGGCACTGCTGCGC
>JAFAEU010000393.1 GCA_023423855.1 Pseudomonadota bacterium
GTCTACTTCCTGTACGGCTACCGCCACAGCAAGCTCAACAAGGCTTGATGCGATCCCCTTCCGACGGCGCCCTCGCGGCGCCGTCGCCGTTGCAGCCACCCTGCCTTGCGAGACCACGATGACGGCCGACACCGCGAAGAAGATCGGACCCGTGCTGGCGACCTTCGTGGTCGCCAACAACATGATCGGCTCGGGCTTCTTCCTGCTGCCGGCGTCGCTGGCCGAGATCGGCGGCGTCACCGCGTTCTCGTGGCTGGTGGGCACGCTGATCGCGATGGCGCTGGGCGGTGCGTTCGCGCGGCTGGCGCGGCAGTACCCGGACCTCAACTCGCCCGACGACTACGTGCGCCCGGCGCTGGGCCGCGACATGGGCTTCCTCGCCACCACGCTGTACTGGATCTCGTCGTGGATGGGCAACAACGCGATCGCGGTGGCGGCGTTCGGCTACCTCGTGATCCTGCTGCCGATCGACGACAGCGGCGGCGTGCGCCTGGTCGGCCAGGTCGCGCTGATCTGGCTGATGTTCGCGCTGAACCTGCTCGGCCCGCGCTCGATCGCGCGCTTCCAGTCGATGTGCGTGATCTTCGGCCTGCTGCCGGTGGTGGCGGTGCTCGTCGCCGGTTGGGGCAGCTTCGACGCGGACATCTACCGCGAGAGCTGGAACCTGACCGGCAAGTCCGACACGGTCGCGGTGTTCAGCCAACTGGCGCCGGTGTTCTGGGCCTTCGTCGGGCTGGAGACCGGGGCGATGGTCGCCGGCGTGGTCCGCGACCCCGACCGCAACGTGCCGATCGCGACCCTGGGCGGCATCCTGATCGCCGGCGTCGTCTACCTCGTCTCCTCGGTGCTGATGATGGGCATCGTGCCGGCGCAGGAAATGGCGGCCTCGAGTGCGCCGTTCGCGCTGGTCGCGGGCAAGATGTTCGGCGCCTGGGCGATCCCGCTGATCGCCGCCGCCGCGGCACTCAAGGCCACCGGCACCCTCGGCGGCTGGATGCTGGTCACCGGCGAGTCCGGCGCGCGGGCCGCGCAGCGCGGCTTCCTGCCGGCGATCTTCGGCCGGCTGCGCGCGAACGGCTCCGCAGGCTGGGGGCTGTTCATCATCGCGCTGTCGATGACCGGCATCGCGATCGTCACCGTGGCGCCCACGGTGTCCGGCCAGTTCTCCACGATCATCAACATGGTCGTGACGCTGGTGGTGATGGCCTACATCGCCGCCGGCCTGAGCCTGCTGTTCGGCACCCGGGAACGGCCCTCGACCGCGGGCGACCGCGTGCTGGGGATGCTGGCGCTGGTCGCCTGCGGCCTGCTGATCTCGTCGACCGACAACGACATCCTGATCGGCTCGCTGGTGATCGCGCTGCTGGCCTGGGCGGCGTACCGCGGCTTCGGCCGCCAGCGCAGCCCCCTCCTGTAGGCGCCTTCAGGCGCGATGCCCATCTCTCCGGTTCTTCCCTCCAGTGAGGGAACACACCCCGGAAAAGAACTGTCATTTCGACCGCAGGGAGAAATCTTCCTTTCCTCTGCACCGGAGACGAGATTTCTCCCTTCGATCGAAATGACAGGGAATTTTCGGTCGAAATGACAGGGAATTTGCCCGGCGTCCCCGGTTCCGGAGCCCCGCCACGAAACGAAAGCGTCACGCCTGAATGCGCTCCTGCGGATACACTGCGCGCATGGAACAGCCGCCCTACGACAGCCACCGCCTGCGCCACCTCGCCGGCGAGATCATCACCAACGTGCGCGAGCTGTCGCAGCTCGGCTGGACGCCCGCGACCAGCAGCAACTTCTCCGAGCGCCTGGACGACCGCCACGCCGCGATCACCGTCTCCGGCCGCGACAAGGGCCGCCTGACCGAGGCCGACATCATGGTCGTCGACTTCGACGGCCAGGCCGTCGACAGCGACCACCGCCCGTCCGCGGAAACCCTGCTGCACACCCAGCTCTACCGGCGCTTCCCCGAGGTCGGCTGCATCCTGCACACGCATTCGCGCAACCAGACGGTGGCCTCGCGGCTGTTCTCCGGCACCGGCCACATGCGGCTGGAAGGCTACGAACTGCTCAAGGCCTTCCGCGGCAACGAGACCCACGAGACCGCGCTCGACGTCCCGGTACTGCCCAACAGCCAGCACATGCCCACCCTCGCCGCCCAGGTCGACGCCCTGCTCGACCGCGGCCCGATGTGGGGCTACCTGATCGACGGCCACGGCCTCTATGCCTGGGGCCGCGACATGGCCGAGGCGCGCCGGCACCTGGAGGCGTTCGAGTTCCTGTTCGGCTGCGAACTGGAGCTGCGCCGGCTCACCGCCGGCCGCTGAACGCCCGCCGCGTTGCACCGGCGGAACGCTCGCGTTCCGCTGCCGTTACCCCCGTTTCCGGCGCAGCTGCTAGGCTGGAATGCCCCCGCCGCCTCACGAGCCCAGCCGCCATGAGCCGACTCCGCATCTTCTCCGACCAGGCCCCCGAGGCCCCCCAGTTCACCAGCCACGACGGCGACGAGATCGCCCGCGAACTGGCGAAGATCGGCGTGCATTTCGAACGCTGGCAGGCGAGCCAGCCGATCGAGGCCGGCGCCACGCCCGAGCAGGTGCTGGCCGCGTACAGGGCCGACATCGACCGCATCTCCGCCGAGCGCGGCTTCACCACCGTCGACGTGATCAGCATCGCGCCCGACAACCCGAAGAAGGACGAACTGCGCGGCAAGTTCCTCGACGAGCACTTTCACAAGGAAGACGAGGTGCGCTTCTTCGTCGACGGCTCCGGCCTGTTCACCCTGCACGTGGGCGACAAGGTCTACGAGATCGAGTGCGTGAAGAACGACCTGATCGCGGTGCCCGACGGCACCACCCACTGGTTCGACATGGGGCCGGAGCCGCGCTTCGTCGCGATCCGCTTCTTCGAGCAGCCCGACGGCTGGATCGGCCACTTCACCGGCACCGACATCGCGCAGAAGTTCCCGCGCTACGAGAATCCGGCGGCGGCTTAGGCGTCTCCAGCCGTGCAGGTCGGCCCCTGTATCAAGTACGGGGCAGGCTCTACGCGGCCGACGCACGCTTTCCGCAAGTTGCGGCAAATCACGTCGGGGGCGTAACCCCGACCTACGCCCTGACGCATGCCGGTCGTGCACGCATCCCCGTCGGGGAGCCATAATCCAATGCGTCTCTCCACGTGGCGCCACTGCATGCCCCCGGTCATCCTCACCGACATCGAAGGCACCACCTCCTCGATCTCCTTCGTCAAGGACGTGTTGTTCCCCTACGCGCGGCGCGAGCTGCCGCGCTTCGTGCGCGAGCACGGCCAGGAGCCGGAGGTCCGCCGCTGGCTGGACATGGTCGCGCTGGAGAACGGCGGCCTGTGCCAGGACGCGATGATCGTCGAGACCCTGCAGGGCTGGATCGACGAGGACCGCAAGCACACCGCGCTAAAGGCGCTGCAGGGCATGGTCTGGGAAGCGGGCTACGCAAGTGCCGACTTCACCGCGCCGGTGTATCCGGACGCCGTCGAGGCGCTGCGCCGCTGGCACGCGGACGGACATGCGCTCGCGGTGTATTCCTCCGGCTCGGTGCCCGCGCAGAAGCTGCTGTTCGCGCACACCGACGCCGGCGACCTGACCGGCCTGTTCTCGGGCTGGTTCGACACCGCGGTCGGCGGCAAGCGCGAAGTGGCGAGCTACGTCCACATCGCCGAAGCGCTCGGCGCGGCGCCGGCCGACCTGATGTTCCTGTCCGACGTGGTCGCCGAACTCGACGCCGCGCGCGAGGCCGGCCTGCGCACCACCCTGATCGACCGGACCGACGACTATCCGCAGCCACGCACCGGCGATGCCGCGAACGGCCACCCGCGCGCGACCGGCTTCGACGGCGTCGACGCCGGAGGCTGAACCGGCGATGCGCGAGCGCCGCCGTCCCGTGCCCGGCCCCGTTCGCACAGCCGGCCTGTGCTTTCTCGCCGCCGGCCTGCTGGCGTGGCTG
>JAFAEU010000308.1 GCA_023423855.1 Pseudomonadota bacterium
GGGCTAGCCCGGCGATCCGTCCATCAGCCGGTCCAGCGCCCAGGTGTCGAGGAAGGCGGTGACCCGCACCACCTTCCCGTCCGCGAACGCCATGTGCCATGCGTAGTGGTTGGCGTACCCGCCGCCCTCACGGGTCGTCGCACTGCCTTCCCAGAGCACCACCACCGCGTCTTCCTGTGCGACGAGGTGCCTGACCACCGGCGTGATCGGCGTCGCCAGCCGGGCATTGATCGGCTGCACGGCGCGGTCGAGGAACGCCTGGCGGGAGGCGTAGGTCCCGGACACCGGGCTGGCGCCGGCGACCGTCCAGACGACATCCTCGTGCAGCAGCTCGAAGACGCTTCCGCGACCCTGCCGCCAGTCTTCGAACGCCTCGCGCACCAGGCGGGCGTTCGCGGCGGCGAGGTCGCCGGTGTTGGTGGCCGCGCCGGCCGCCGCCAGCGACAGCAGGAGCGGTGCCGCCACCCGCGCGGCAGCGAGTGCCGGCCTCATGCCGGGCTCCTGAGCGGGCGGACCACGATGTCGGTGGTGTCGACGTCGGCCGGCTGCGCGATGGCGTGGGCAATCGCATGGGCGATCGCCTCGGGCTTGAGTGCGATCTGGCGGAACGCATCGATCGCCTTCGCCGTTTCGGCATGGGTGATGGTGTGCGCCAGCTCGGATTCGACGACGCCGGGGTAGACGCAGGTGACGCGGACCGTGTCGCTCTCCATCCGCAACCCGTCCGAGATCGCGCGCACGGCGTACTTGGTGGCGCAATACACCGCGGCGGTGGGCATCACGTACAGCCCGCCGATGGACGAGACATTGACCACGTGGCCCTGCCCGCGCGACCGCATCGCCGGCAGCACGGCGGCGATGCCGTGCAGTACGCCGCGGATGTTCACGTCGATCATCGTGTCCCATTCGTCCAGCTTCAGTGCGGCGATCGGCGAGAGCGGCATCACGCCGGCGTTGTTCACCAGCACGTCGATGCGGCCGAAGCGCTCCAGCGCACGGTCGGCGAAGGCCTGCACGTCCTCCCGCGAGGTCACGTCCAGCGCATGGGCGGAGGCGGCGCCGCCGTTGGCGTTGATCCCGTCGGCAAGGGCCCGGAGCCTGTCGTTGCGGCGTGCGCCGAGCACGACGGTAGCGCCGTGCGCGGCGAGCACCCGGGCGGTGGCCTCGCCGATGCCGCTGCTGGCGCCGGTGATCAGTACGACCTTGCTGGCGATGCTGTCCATGGGGAATTCCAGGCGTGTTTGGAGGTGGAACCACCCTAGGGACCCTGTGGCGTCGATAGAAGACGTCAATCACTGACCGCATTGGTTAGACTTGCTAATCAATGGGCCCGGACCTCAATCTCCTGCGCATGTTCCTGGCCGTGGCCGAGGCATCGAGCTTCCGGGCCGCGGCCGACGCGCTGGGCGTCACGCGCTCGGCGGTGAGCCAAGGCATCCGCCGGCTCGAAGACGGCCTCGGCGTGGCGCTGGTGCAGCGCTCCACGCGCAGCGTCCGCCTCACCGAAGCCGGCGCCCGCCTGCACCGGCAGGTGGCCATGCCGCTCAGGACGGTGGGCGCCGCGCTCGAGGACGTGGTGGACGACGGGCCGCCGCGCGGCCTGCTGCGCGTCACCGTGACCTCGATCGCCGAGCGCTTCCTGTCCGGGCCGCTGGTGGCCGCCTTCGCCGAGGCCCATCCCGGGATCACGCTCGACGTGACCGTGAGCGACGACGAGTCCGACATCGTCGCCGCGGGCTTCGACGCCGGGGTGCGCCTGGGCGAGGTCATCGAGCAGGACATGGTGGCCGTGCCGCTGACCGGCCTGCAGCGACAGGTGGCCGTGGCCGCGCCGGCGTACCTCGAGAAGCACGGCGCGCCTGCGCATCCCCGCGACCTCGTCCACCACCGCTGCATCGGCTGGAGGCCTGCGCCCGGCGTGGCGCCCTACCGCTGGGAGTTCGCCGAGGACGGCCGGGACTTCGACGTGGCCGTCAATCCGCAGGTCACGACCAACGACATGCTGCTGATGGTGCGCACCGCGCTCGCCGGCGGCGGCGTCACCTTCGGCATCGAGGAAACCTTCCGGCCGTGGCTGGACTCGGGGCGGCTGGTGTCACTGCTCGCCGACTACTTGCCGCCCTTCCAGGGCTTCTATCTTTACTACCCGAGCCGCCACAACCAGCCGCCGAAGCTGCGTGCGCTGATCGAGCACGTCAGGGCGTTCCGGGCGTTGGCGTAGGGCGGCTTCGGCCACGGGCGGACGGGGATGTCCCGGGCCGATGCCCCTAACCCGCCAGCAAGCGATTCATCCGCTGCACGAACGCGGCCGGATCCGGCAGGGATGCGCCCGCCGTCAGCTCGGCCTGCTCGAGCAGCAGCGTCGCGAGATCGGTCGCGCGCGCTTGGTCGGTTTCGGCCTCGATCTTCTGCAGCAGCGGGTGCCGCGGGTTGACCTCCAGCGTGGGCTTGCTCTCCGGCACGTCCTGGCCGGCCTCGCGCAGCAGGTGCGCCAGGTGCGGGGCCATCTCGTAGTCCGACAGGGCCAGGCACGAGGGCGAGTCGGTCAGGCGCGCGGACACGCGCACGTCCTCGATGCGTTCGCCCAGCAGGCCCTTGAGTTTCTCCAGCAGCGGTGCGGCGGTCCTGGTGGCTTCCTCCTGCTTTGCCTTGTCGGCGGCGTCCAGCGGCAGTTCGCCCTTGGCGACGTGGCGCAGCGGCTTGCTGGCGTATTCGCGCAGGTGGCCGAGCATCCATTCGTCGATGCGGTCGGACATCAGCAGCACCTCGATGTCCTTGGCGCGGAAGGCCTCGAGCTGCGGACTGCCGGCGGCGGCGCGGTGGCCGTCGGCGGTGATGTACCAGATCGCGTCCTGGCCCGGCGCCATGCGGCCGACGTAGTCGTCCAGCGAGACGGTCTGCGCCGCGCCTTCGCCCCTGGTCGAGGCGAAGCGCAGCAGTTTCGCGATGCGCTCGCGGTTGCCGTGGTCCTCGACTATGCCCTCCTTGAGCGTGTTGCCGAAGGCCTTGAGGAAGGCGGCGAACTTCGCCGGCTCGTCGCGCGAGAGCTTCTCGATCAGATCCAGCACGCGCTTCACGCAGGCGCCCCTGATGCGCTCGAGCTGGCGGTTGTGCTGCAGGAGTTCGCGGCTGACGTTGAGCGGCAGGTCGTCGGCGTCGACCACGCCGCGCACGAAGCGCAGGTAGCTGGGCAGCAGTTCCTCGGCGGCGTCCATGATGAAGACGCGCTTGATGTACAGCTTCAGGCCCTTGCGCTCGTCGCGCCCGCCCATCATCAGGTCGAACGGCGGCTGCGAGGGCAGGTAGAGCAGGGTGGTGAAGCTCTGGCTGCCCTCGACGCGGTTGTGGGTCCAGGCCGCGGCGTCGTTGAAGTCATGGCCGAGCGACTTGTAGAAATTCTGGTATTCCTCGTCGGTGATCTCCGACTTCGGGCGCGTCCACAGCGCGGAGGCGTCGTTGGCGGTTTCCCATTCGGGCGCGGCGTCGGGCTTCGCCTCGTCGTCGCCGGCGAACGGCGCTTCCTTCGGCATGCGGATCGGGAAGGCGACGTGGTCGGAGTACTTGCGCACCAGCGAGCGCAGCTTCCAGCCGTCGAGGAACCCGTCCTCGTCCGCCTTCAGGTGCAGCACCACGGTGGTGCCGCGTTCGGGCAGCACGGCCGATTCCAGCGCGTACTCGCCGCGGCCGTCGCTCTCCCACTTCACGCCGGCCTCCGGCGCGTCGCCGGCGCGGCGGGTGAGCACGGTCACGCGGTCGGCGACCACGAAGGCCGAGTAGAAGCCCACGCCGAACTGGCCGATCAGGCGGGCGTCGGCCTTCTGCTCGCCGCTCATGGCCTCCAGGAAGCGGCGGGTGCCGGAGCTGGCGATGCTGCCGAGGTTGGCCACCACCTCGTCGCGGTTCATGCCGATGCCGGTGTCGCGGAGGGTGATGGTGCGGGCGTCCTTGTCCCAGCCGACGTCGATGTGCAGTTCGCCGTCGCCGGCCAGCAGGTCCGGCTGCGCGATCGCCTCGAAGCGCAGCTTGTCGCAGGCGTCGGAGGCGTTGGAGATCAGCTCGCGCAGGAAGATTTCCTTGTGCGAGTACAGCGAGTGCGTCACCAGGTGCAGGACCTGGGCGACTTCGGCTTCGAACTTGCGGGTTTCGGCGGTCGTGGTCATGGCAAGGTTCCGTTGCGTGGCCAGGGCAGTCGCGGGATATGCGTGCCGCGGCGGTGATTTCAAGCGCCGCGTGGGAACAGATGCGGCTTTTGGCGGATCGATCGGCCGGTGTATCGTTCTGCCATGGGAAAGGACACCGGCACGATCCGATTCAAGGCGAAGCTGCTGCGCCCGGCGCAGCCGAAGGGTGCGGCGTGGGCGTTCTTCGTCCTGCCCGCCGCGGCCAGCGCGAAGCTGCCGACGCGCAGCATGGTCACCGTCGACGGCATGCTTGAAGGGCAGCCGTTCCAGGCCACGCTGGAGCCGGATGGCGAAGGCAGTCACTGGCTGAGGGTGGACAAGGCGCTGCGCGAAGCGGCGGGCGCGGACTTCGGCGATACCGTCGCGCTGGAGATCGCACCGGTGGACGTGGAACCCGAACCCAGTGTGCCGCCTGATATCCGCAAGGCGCTGGCCGGTCATCCGGCGGCGAAGGCGCAGTGGACCAGCCTCACGCCGGTGGCGCGACGCGACTGGATCCACTGGATCACCTCGGGCAAGAAGGCCGAGACGCGGGTGAAGCGCATCGGCACCGCCTGCGACATGCTCGCGTCGGGCAAGCGCCGCGCCTGCTGCTTCGACCGGTCGGGGATGTACAGCAAGGGCAACATGGGCGCGCCCGTGGCTGCGGAATAGACTTCCCCGCGCGAAGCCAGCGGTCTTGACGGTTGCTGTTCTCGAAGAGCCTGTCGCTTGTCGTGCAGGCGAGGGGCGATCCTGCCTTTATCGTCATCCCAGCTTTCGCTGGGATGGCGACTGACAGGAATGGCGACTGACAGGAACGACGGTTGGCGGGAGTGATGGCTGACGCGGATGCTTCCGGGAAAACCTCCGGGAGGCATCGTGACTGAGGCCGCTCCTGTGGGGCCGGTAGTTCCGGTTTACCGGCCGCTTGAGGCGTACCTTTCCACCAGTGCCACGCCGGCCGCGAGGCCGTCCTCGTGCCGCATCCGTTCGCCGATGCGCGCGGCGTTCTCCCTCGCTGCGGCCGTCCCGGCGAACGCGATCGCCTCGCCCAGCTTCGCCGCGGTGATCGAGCTGCCGCGCAGGGCGTGGCGCATGATCCCCGCCGCGCGCAGGCGCGCGCCCCAGAAGAACTGGTCGCCGGCGAAGGGCACGACGATCGCCGGGACGCCGGCGCGGCAGGTCGAGTGCGTGGTGCCGGAACCGCCGTGGTGGATTGCCATCGACGTGCGCGGCAGCAGCCAGTCGTGCGGGACGTTGCCGACGACGTGGAAGTTGCCGGGCAGGCACGCGGTGTCGATGCCGCTCCAGCCGGCGCTGAACAGGGCGCGGCGGCCGTCGACGGCGCCGACCACGGCCTCGAGCAGGCGCGCGCTGTCGAAGCCGGCCATGCTGCCGAAGCCGACGTAGACCGGCGGTTCGCCGGCGTCGAGGAAGGCGAGCAGGCCTGCGTCCGGCGTCCACGCCTGCGCCAGCGGCGGGATCCACTGGCCGCAGGCGTGGGCGTTGCCGGGCCAGTCGGCCGGCTGCGGCACCAGCGCGGGGGAGATGCCGTAGAGCATCGGGTGTTCGGTCCACAGCGTCTTGCGCGGCGGCAGGCCGGCGGCGACGCGTGCGCGATTGGTCGCTTTGCGCAGCAGCTGCCAGGTCAACTGGTTGAACAGCCGGTGGCTGCCGCGGTTGAACGCGCGCGGCGGCGTCAGTGGCAGGAACGGCGCGGCGAATTCGCGCGTGGGCGTGATCGGGATCAGCATCGCGCCGATGACCGGCACGCCCAGCGCTTCGCCCGCGGACAGGCCGACGAAGGCGGCGAGGCCGGAGACGATGACCGCGTCGCAGCCGCGCCCCCGGTCGAGCGCCTGGCGCAGCCAGTCGTCGGTGTGCCTGTTGGCGAGTCGGCCGAGGTTGCGGGTGATGTCGCGCATCGCGCCGTCGGCGGCGAGCGCGGCGCGGATGTCGCCGGCGAGCGCGCCGCAGGGCACGCCCAGCGCCTGCGCGCCGCCGAGCGTGGAGACATCGGCGAGCAGTTCGACTTTGTGCCCGGCCTGCATCAGCGCGTGGCCGAGCGCGGCGAGCGGGCGGGTGTCGCCTTCGGTGCCGTAGGTGAGCAGCAGCAGTCGCATGGCGTCAGGGTAGCGTTGTTGCGTTTCAGGCGCGGGGAGATTCATGTGCCCGCCGCGACGGGATGACAGTCCTGGAACAGCGCATGGCCGAACCGGCAACGATGGGGATCGCTTGTCGGGCGCGGGTGCGGTAGCGTGTGCCCGCAGGCAGGGGCCGGGGTCGATGCTCACGATCCGCGCGGGGGGCGGGCCATGGAACCGGAACCACTTTTCGGGAAGGGACAGGGCACATGAGGGGACGTGTAGCTGCGTGGCTGGCCGTGCTGCTGACGCTGGTGTGTGCGGGCGTCGCGCAGGCGGCGCCCAGGGTCGGCCAAGTGCCGCCGGACCTGCTGGGCAAGACGACGAAGGGTGAGGAAGTGCGCATTGCCGATCGTCGCGGCAAGGTGGTGATGGTGGGGTTCTGGGCATCGTGGTGCCCGTACTGCCGCAAGCAATTCCCGATGCTTGAGAGTTTCCAGCGCCAGGCCGGCAAGGAGCAGCTGGACGTGGTGGTGGTGAACTTCAAGGAACCGGCCGCGACCTTCCGCCAGCTCGTGCGCAAGCTCAGGGATATCCCCGTCACCTGGGCGCACGACAGGGACGGCAGCATCTCGGACGCCTATGGCGTGCAGTCGGTGCCGTACCTGTTCGTGGTCGACAAGCAGGGCGAGCTGGCCTACGTGAAACGTGGCTATTCGGACGCGTCGGTGGCGGAACTTGCCGAGGTGGTCAACCGGCTCATGGCCGAACCGGCGCCGGAAAGCGCCGCGCCCGCCGAAGAGGCGGGCGGCGAGGCTGTCGACGAACAGGCGGAGTCGGGCGCCTGAGCCACGCGCCGCCTACAGCCGGCTCACGCGGAACCGGCGGCCCTTGATCCTGCCCTCGCGCAGCCGTGCCAGCGCCTGCCCGGCCTTGCCGCGCGCGATGGCGACGTAGCTGCGGGTGGCGAACACGTCGATCCTGCCGATCGCGTCCTTGTGCAGGCCGGCGTCGCCGGTGAGCGCGCCGACGATGTCGCCCGGCCGCAGCTTGTCGCCGCGTCCGCCGTCGATGCGCAACGTGGCCATCGCCGCGCCCGGGACGTTCGCAGGCTTGCCCGACAGCGGTGCCAGCGTGTCCCAGCGCAGGAACATGCCCAGGCGTTCGCCGATGGCGGTGGCGCGCGGCAGGTCGCGCAGCGTGCACAGGTTGAGCGAGAGGCCGCCGCGCCCGGCGCGCCCGGTACGGCCGACGCGGTGCCGCCAGGTGTCGACGTCGGTGGGCAGCTCGTAGTTCACCACCGCGCCCACGTCCTCGACGTCGATCCCGCGCGCGGCGACGTCGCTGGCCACCAGCACGCTGCAGCTGCGGTTGCCGAACCGCACCAGCACCTCGTCGCGGTCGCGCTGCTCCATGTCGCCGTGCAGCGCCAGCGCGGCGAAGCCATAGTGCGCGAGCGAGCCGGTGACCTCGACCGTGTCGGCGCGGGTGTTGCAGAACACAATCGCCGATTCGGGGCGATGGCGCAGCAGCAGTGCGGCGAGCACCGGCGCGCGGCGCGCGGGCTCGACCTCGACGAACAGGTGCTCGACCGCCTGCGCCTGCGCACCGGCCTCGACGGTGACCTCCAGCGCATCGCGCAGCATCGCCTGGCCCAGGGTGCGGATCGCGTCGGGGAACGTCGCCGAGAACAGCAGCGTTTGCCGGTCCTTCGGCGTGCGCCTGACGAGGTCGCGGATCGCGTCCTCGAAGCCCATGTCGAGCATGCGGTCGGCCTCGTCGAGCACCAGCACGCGCACGGCCCTGAGCGACAGCGCGCCCTTCGCCACCAGTTCCTGCACGCGCCCCGGCGTGCCGACGACGATGTGCGGCGGGTGCGCGAGCGAAGCCAGCTGCGGGCCGAGCGGGATGCCGCCGCACAGGATCGACAGCTTGAGGTTGGGGATGCCGATGGCGAGCCGGCGCAGCTGCTTGCCGACCTGGTCGGCGAGTTCGCGCGTCGGGCACAGCACCAGCGCCTGCGGTTGGATGCGCGCCGGATCGAGCGCGTGCAGCAGGCCGAGCCCGAACGCGGCGGTCTTGCCGCTGCCGGTGGGCGCCTGCGCGATCACGTCGCGGCGTTCGAGGATCGCCGGCAGCGCCTGCGCCTGGATCGGTGTCATCGTGGTGAAGCCGAGCGCATCGACGCCCTGCAGCAGGGCGGGCGGAAGGGCGAGGTTGGCGAAGTCGGAGGCAGTGGCCATGCGCGCATGGTCGCAGGTTGTGGCGATCGCCGGACGGGAGGCGGAGACGCCCGCGCCGGAAATGCTCTAGGGTGACCGCTCCCCGGCATCAGGAGCCCCCCATGCGCAGCGCCGTCCACCGCGAGTTCGGCGAACCGGCCGAGGTCCTTGCCTGCATCGACAGCGCGATTCCGGAGCCCGCCGCCGGCGAAGTCCGCATCCGCATGCGGCTGGCGCCGATCCACAACCACGACCTGTGGACGATCCGCGGCCAGTACGGATACAAGCCGCGCCTGCCGGCGATCGGCGGCAGCGAAGGGCTCGGCGTGGTCGATGCGATCGGCGAGGGCGTCGAGGGACTGCACGTGGGCCAGCGCGTGACCGCAGCCTCGGGCCGCGGCACCTGGGCCGAGTACTTCGTCGCGTCGGCGAAGATGGTGATCCCGATGCCCGACGCGATTGCCGACGAACTCGCCGCGCAGCTGGTCGCGATGCCGCTCAGCGCGCTGATGCTGCTGGAGTTCCTGCAGGTGGAACCGGGGCAGTGGATCGTGCAGAACGCGGCCAACGGCGCGGTCGGCAAGACGCTGGCGATGCTCGCCACCGCGCGCGGCGTGCGCGTGCTGAGCCTGGTGCGGCGCGACGCCGGCGTCGACGAGATGGCCGCGGCGGGTGTCGGCAACGTGGTGTCCACCGCGGCGCCGGAGTGGAGGACGCAGGCGAAGGCGATCCTCGGCGAAAACCGCGCGCACGCGGCGGTCGATTCCGTCGGCGGCCAGGCCAGCGCCGACCTGCTGTCGCTGCTGGGCGAGGACGGCGTGCTGGTGTCGTTCGGCTCGATGAGCGGCGAGCCGATGCTGGTGCCCTCGGGCGAGATGATCTTCCGGCACATCACGGTGAAGGGCTTCTGGGGCAGCCGGGTCAGTCGCGAGATGTCGATCGCCGACAAGCGCCGGCTGGTCGGCGAACTGGTCCAGCGCGCCGTCGGCGGCGAACTCAGGCTGCCGGTGGACGCGATCCACGACCTGGAAGATGCGGCGAAGGCCGCCGCGGCGAGCCTGCAGCCGGGACGCAGGGGCAAGGTGCTGCTGCGCGCCTGAGGCCAGGCCTTGATCCGCTCCGTCGCACTGCAGGAGCGGCTTCAGCCGCGACCGGATGGCTCAACGGGTCGGGTCAGTGGTCGCGCCTGAAGGCGCTCCTGCAGGACATCCCGCACCTG
>JAFAEU010000314.1 GCA_023423855.1 Pseudomonadota bacterium
TCGCTGGCCCCCACCCCAGCCCTCCCCCGCACGCGGGGGAGGGAGCCAAACGCCGCAGCATCCTGCGCCCTCCCCCGCGTGCGGGGGAGGGTTGGGGTGGGGGCCGTCAGGCGGCAGCATCCCGCCACCGCAGCCGATTGCCCACCACCCTTGGCCGATCAGGTGCGCTTGTCTCTCGGAACCGGGACTTCTTGTCATGTCGACCCCGGACTTGGTCCGGGGGAGAGATCTGCGTGTGCCCGGGTGGGCAGCAGCACGCCGGATTTCTCCCCCGGATCAAGTCCGGGGTCGACATGACAGATGCCCGGTTGCACGCGGCTTTTCCATCCGCCTTCGGCGCTGGCCGGTTTGCACGCGTCCCGGCGTGGGTATAAAAAGGCGTGATGCAGCGCGTCGCCCAGCGTGTCCGGCGGCGCACAAGGGGGCCGGATGTCACCCAGCGGACAGGCGAGCGCACGGATCGATCGCGGCGCGTGGGCAAGGCGGCACAACCACGCGCTGGTGTCGCTGGCCAGGCGCGTCTGGCAGGACGACTGCACGCTCGAGAACGCATTCGCCCTGATCTGCGAGACGGCGGCCGAGACCCTCGAAATCGAGCGCGTCAACATCTGGCAGCACGATCCCGGCGCCGGGCTGCTGCAGTGCCTGCACCATTACGAGCGCAGCAGCGGCCGGCATGGCCTGCCGCAGGAGGATGCGACCCTGCGCGTGGGCGGCGAGTACGGCGCCGCCCTCGACAAGGTCCGCGTCATCAACCTGACCGCGGTCGAGCGCGACGGCGACGACACCGGGCTCGGCAACTACCTGCGCCGCCACGGCATCAGCTCGCTGCTCGACGCGCCGGTGCGTTCGGCCGGCGAACTGCTCGGCGTGATCTGCCACGAACACGTCGGCCCGCCGCGGATCTGGACGCCCGAGGACCAGGCCTTCGCCGGCAGCATCGGCGACTACGTGGCGATGGCCTACGAGATCGACCGCCGCCGCCGGCTCGAGGGCCGCGTACGCTACCTCGAACTGCACGACCCGCACACCAACCTGCCCAACCGCGACCACCTGCTGGAAGTGGTGCATTCGGCGCTGCGGCCGATGCACGGCGGCGACAACGGCCTGGTCGCGATCCACCTCAACCTCGACGCCTCGCCGCACGACGGCGACGCCGGCCACGAGCTGCTGGTCGAGGCCGCCACCAGGCTGCGCCGGGTGCTCGACGGCAAGGCGACGCTGGCGCGCGTGCGCGGCAACGCCTTCGCCGTGCTGCCGCACCGCCACCTGCACGAGACCGAGGCGCTGAACCTCGCCGAGCGCTGCATCGACATCGTGCAGTCGCACCTGGACCAGAGCGGCACGGCCACCATCGTCACCGGCGGCATCGCGTTCTCGCGCGACCTCGCCGCGCCGTCGGCCGACAACCTGCTGCGCAACGCCGAGACCGCCAGCCAGGAGGCGCGCAGCGGGCGCCACGGCCGCTGCGAGATCTTCGACGCCGAACACCACCGCGGACTGGTCACGCGCCTGCGCCTGGAGCGCACGCTGCGCGAGGCCTTCGAGGCCGGCCAGATGCAGGTGCATTTCCAGCCCGAGGTCGAGCTGGCCAGCGGCCGCTGGGTTGCGGCCGAGGCGCTGCTGCGCTGGGTCGACGGCGAAGGCAACTGCCGCGCGGCGCAGGAGTTCGTCGACATCATCGAGGCCAGCGGCCTGATCGTGCCGATCGGCCGCTGGATGCTGCACGAGGCCTGCCGCCTCGCCCGGCGCTGGCCGGTGGGCGAGGGCATCGGTCCGAAGCTGCGGGTGAACCTGTCCGCGCGCCAGTTCGAGCAGGCCAGCCTGGTGGCCGACGTCACCGACGCGCTGGCCGCGAGCGGCCTGCAGCCGGGGCGGCTGTGCCTGGAGCTGACCGAGAGCGCGTTGCTGCCCGACGTCGCCATCGCCGCGCAGACGCTCACGCGGCTGCGTGAGCTCGGCGTCTCGGTGGCGCTCGACGACTTCGGCACCGGCTACTCGTCGCTGGCCTACCTCAAGCGCCTGCCGATCGACGTGATCAAGCTCGACAAGAGCTTCATCGCCGGGCTGCCGGACGATCCCTACGACCTGGCGATCGTGCAGGCGATCGCCGGGCTGGCGCGCAAGACCGGCCTGGGCGTCGTCGCCGAAGGCGTGGAAACGCAGGCGCAGGCGCAGACGCTGCGCGAATGCGGAGTCGAGCGGGGGCAGGGATACCTGTTTTCGGAGCCGGTCGACAACGATGCGCTGGTGCGCGGGTTTGCTGCTGGCGGACGGGGGTAGATTGCTTCGGGCTGTTGCCCGGTGCGTACGGCTTCATGGCTTCGGCTTGCCCCCACCCCAGCCCTCCCCCCCAGGCGGGGGAGGGGGCTAAAGGCAACGGCTTCCAGCTCCCACCCCCCCCAGCGGGGGAGGGTTGGGGTGGGGGCCAACGCGCCAGCCCACCCCCCGAAGGCACACCGCCCTCCGCGCCTACTTCCGCACTTCCTGCGTATGCGACTGCAGCGCCTCCGCCAGCCCCGGCACGCCCTCCGCGCCGGTCGGCACGGTGATGCTGGAACCCTTGAACTCCTCTCCGATCGGCTGCGCCCGCCCGCCCAGGCATTGCGACAGGAAACCCTCGGCCACCGCGTTGAAGGCCTTGTTGTTCTCGGGGCGATGGAAGCCGTGGCCCTCGTCGGGGAACAGCACGTAGGTGACCGGGATGTCCTTGGCCGTCATCGCGTTGACGATCTGGTCGCTCTCGTCCTGCTTCACGCGCGGGTCGTTGGCGCCCTGGCCGATCAGCAGCGGTTTGCTGATGGCGTCGACGCGCGTCAGCGGCGAGCGTTCGGTCAGCCAGGCTTTCCCTTCCTCTGTGCGCGGATCGCCCATGCGGCGCGCGAGCTGTTCGAAGAAGCTCGCCCAGTACGGCGGCACCGTCGACAGCAGGGTGTTGAGGTTGGCCGGGCCGACGATGTCGACGCCGCAGGCGAACGCGTCCGGCGTGAACGTCAGGCCGACCAGGGTGGCGTAGCCGCCGTAGCTGCCGCCCATGATCGCGACCTTGTCCTGGGTGGTGACGCCCTGCTGCACCGCCCACTGCACGCCGTCGATCAGGTCGTCGTGCATCTTGCCGGCCCATTCGCCGTCGCCGGCATTGGTGAAGGCCTTGCCGAAGCCGGTGGAGCCGCGGAAGTTGACGCTCAGCACCGCGTAGCCGCGGTTGGCCAGCCACTGGTCGTAGCTGCTGTAGCCGTAGGCGTCGCGGCCCCAGGGGCCGCCGTGTACGAGCAGCACCATCGGCACCGGCTTGTCGGCCTTGCCGTCGCCGTCGGCGTCGGCATGCGCGGGCAGGGTCAGGTAGCTGACCAAGGTCTTGCCGTCGCGCGAGGTGATCTCCAGCGGCCACATCGGCACCAGCGGCTTGCCCTCCAGCGCGGGGCGGCCGGAGAACATGCGGCTCAGCTTGCCGCCATCGCCGCGGTCGTAGCGGTAGTACTCGACCGGCGACTCGGCGGCCGAATAGGCGACGATCCAGGTCCTGTCGTCGAGCGTGCGGGTGTTGATCGAGGCTTCGCCCGGGCCGATCGCAGCGAGCTTGTCGAGGTCGGCCTTGAGGCTGTCGTCGAGCACCGCCCATTCCTCGCGCAGGTAGTTCACCGAGACCGCCTGCACCTTGCCGGTCTGCGGATCGCGCAGGTTGCCGCCGATGTCGGCGCGCGCATCCTCGTGCACCAGCGTCTTCTCGCCGCTGGCGGCGTCGATCGCGAACAGCGCCGCGGTGTCGCGGCCGCGCGAATCGCGCATGTAGAGCGTGCCGCCGTCCTTGGTGAGGCCGGCGAAGCCGGTGCCCATGCCGTCCTCGAACGGGATCTCGTCGTACTTCTCCCAGCCCTCGCCCGCGCGACGCAGCAGGTCCTCGCCGCCGTCGGGGCGCGAACGCGAGGCGAAGCGCAGCGTGTAGTCGGCGTCGGCCACGTAGCCGGCGATCTCCTGTGTGTTGCGCTCGACCAGGCTGCGTTCGCCGCTGGCGAGGTCGACCCGGTACAGGTCGTGCCATTTCGGATCGCGGTCGTTCATGCCGACCAGGATCGCGTCCGGATGCCGGTCGCTGACGCCGACGACCTGGGCCGTGGTCTTCTCGTATGGCGTCAGGTCGCGGCTCTCGCCGGTGGCGAGGTCGACCGCATGGAGGTGGAAGTCCTCGTCGCCGCCGCTGTCGCGCAGGTACAGGATGGTGTCGGGCCGGTAGGACCAGAAATAGTTGCGGATGCCGCGCGCGGTGTCGCGGGTGACTGCCTTCGCCTGCGACAGGTCGTCGGCCGGCGCGACCCAGACGTTGATGGTGCCGTCGAGCGGCGCGATCCAGCTCAGGTACCTGCCGTCGGGGCTGAGCTGCACGCTGGCGCGCTCGGGATTGCCGAACAGGGCTTCGCGCGGGATCAGCTCGACCTCGTCGATCGAGGCGGGCGCGGCGGCGGTGGACGTGTCGTCCGCGGCCTTGTTTCCGCAGGCGGCGAGGGCGAGGGTGACGGCGGATGCGAGCAGAAGACGGCGCATGGGCGTTTCCAGGGAGACAGGACCCCTGAGGATACGGCGGAAGCCGGGACGGTTGCGCCGGCCGATGGGCATGGACGGGCCTCCAAACCTGCCGGGCGATGCGCCGGATCGAGCCGGGCATCCCGCCGGCTCACGCGGCCTGCAGGTCGCCGCCGCGATCGGCCTGTCGGTAGCCCAGTGCCTCGGTCAGGTGCACGGTGGCGATGTGCGGGCTGTCGGCGAGGTCGGCGATGGTGCGCGCGACGCGCAGGATGCGGTGCATCGAGCGGGCCGACAGCTGCAGCGCGTCGATCGCGCGTTCGAGCAGGGCCTGGTCGCGCTCGCCCAGCCGGCACCACGCCATCGTTTCGGACTGCGACAGCTGCGCGTTGGGACGGCCGGCGCGCTGGTGCTGGATCGCCCGCGCGCGCGTCACGCGCTCGCGGATCGCGGCGCTGGATTCGCCGTCGGGCGCATCGGGACGCAGTTCGGAAGGCGGCAGCCGCGGCACCTCGACGTGCAGGTCGATGCGGTCGAGCAGCGGGCCGGAGATGCGCGCGCGGTAGCGGCGGATCGCGTCGGCGTGGCAGCGGCAGCGGCCGGAGGCGTCGCCGGCCCAGCCGCAGGGGCAGGGATTCATCGCTGCGACCAACTGGAACCGCGCCGGGAACTCGCTCTGCCGCGCCGCGCGTGAGATCGTGACCACGCCCGACTCCAGCGGCTCGCGCAGCACTTCCAGCGCGCGCCGTTCCCACTCCGGCAGCTCGTCGAGGAACAGCACACCGTTGTGCGCCAGCGAGATCTCGCCCGGCCGCGGCTCGCCGCCGCCACCGACCAGCGCGACCGCGCTCGCGGTGTGGTGCGGCGCGCGGAACGGGCGCTGGCGCCAGCAGGCGGGATCGAGGCCGCGGCCGCTGACCGAGGCGATCGCGGCGGTTTCCAGCGCCTCGGCTTCATCGGCTTCCGGCAGCAGCCCGGGCAGGCGCGAGGCGAGCAGGGTCTTGCCGCAGCCCGGGCTTCCGGCCAGCAGCAGGTGG
>JAFAEU010000317.1 GCA_023423855.1 Pseudomonadota bacterium
AGCGTGCCCAGCTCGCGGCGGAGCTGGGCGGAGACGCGGTCGGTTCGGTGGAAGGATTTGGTGGACACGTGGTTGGTGATTCGTGGTTGGTGATTCGAAAAATCTTCCCGATCCCGCGGTTCGCAACTGGCTCCGTAACCCGCTTTCACGAATCACCAATCACCAATTTACGAATCAGGGCGGACGCCTACAGCGTCCGCTGCACCTCGATGCGCTCGAAGCACTCGATCTGGTCGCCCGGCTGCACGTCGTTGTAGGCCTTCACGCCGATGCCGCACTCGGTGCCGTTGCGCACTTCGTCGACGTTCTCCTTGAAGCGGCGCAGCGATTCCAACTCGCCCTCGAAGACCACCGTGTTGTCGCGCAGCACGCGGATCGGCTTGGAGCGCTTGACCACGCCCTCGACCACCATGCAGCCGGCGACCGCGCCGAACTTCGAGCTGCGGAACACGTCGCGGACCTCGGCGATGCCGATGATCTCCTCGCGGATCTCCACGCCCAGCAGGCCCGAAGCCACCTGTTTCACCTGGTCGATCACGTCGTAGATGATCGAGAAGTAGCGCAGGTCCAGGCCGTTGCCCTCGATCACCTTGCGCGCGGAGGCGTCGGCGCGGACGTTGAAGCCGATGATCGTGGCCTTCGCGGTCGCGGCGGCGTTGGCGTCGGACTCGGTGATGCCGCCGACGCCCGAGACGATCACGTGGATGCGGATCTGCTCGTTCGACAGCGCGGTGAGCGCCTGCCGCAGCGCCTCCACCGAACCCTGCACGTCGGCCTTGATGACCAGGTTGAGTTGCTGCTGCGCCTCGCCCTGGCCCATCTGGGCCATGATGTCCTCCATGCGGTTGCCGGCCTGCGCGACCAGCCGCGACTCGCGCCGCTTGGCCTCGCGCTGCTGCGCGACGTCCTTGGCCAGGCGCTCGTCCTCGACCACGACGAAGTCGTCGCCGGCGTCGGGCACGCCCGACAGGCCCAGCACCTGCACCGGGATCGACGGACCGGCGCCCTGCACCTGCGAGCCGGTCTCGTCGAACAGCGCGCGCACGCGGCCGTACTGCACGCCGCACACGAGGTAGTCGCCCTTCGAAAGCAGGCCCTGCTGCACCAGCACCGTCGCCACCGGGCCGCGGCCCTTGTCGAGCGAGGATTCGATGACGGTGCCCGTGGCGCGGCCTTCGGCCACGGCGCGGAGTTCGAGCACTTCGGCCTGCAGCGAGATCGCGTCGAGCAGGTCGTCGACGCCCTGCCCGGTTTTCGCCGACAGCTCGACCATCTGGGTGTCGCCGCCGAAGTCCTCGGCCACCAGGTCGTGGGCCAGCAGTTCGTTCTTGATCCGCTCCGGGTCGGCGTCGGACTTGTCGACCTTGTTGATCGCCACGATCAGCGGCACCTTGGCCGCCTTCGCGTGCTGGATCGCCTCGATCGTCTGGGGCATCACGCCGTCGTCGGCCGCGACCACCAGCACCACGATGTCGGTCAGCCTGGCGCCGCGCGCGCGCATCGAGGTGAAGGCGGCGTGGCCCGGGGTGTCGAGGAAGCTGATGACGCCCTTGCCGGTCTCGACGTGGTAGGCACCGATGTGCTGGGTGATGCCGCCGGCCTCGCCGGTGGCGACCTTGGTGCGGCGGATGTAGTCCAGCAGCGAGGTCTTGCCGTGGTCGACGTGGCCCATGATCGTGACCACCGGCGGGCGCGCGACCTTCTCGCCCTGCACTTCCCCGGCGTGCGCCAGCAACTCGGATTCGGCGTCGTTGCTTTCGGCGGCGACGGCCTTGTGGCCGAGTTCCTCGACCACCAGCACCGCGGTGTCGTGGTCGATGCTCTGGGTGATGGTCGCCATGACGCCCATCTTGAACAGCGCCTTGACCACGTCGCCGCCCTTGAGCGCGAGCTTTTGCGCGAGGTCGGCCACGGTGATCGCCTCGCCGATCGCGACTTCGCGCACGACCGGCGCGGTCGGGCGCTCGAAGCCGTGCGGGCCGGCGCCGCTGCGCGACTGCTCGACGTGGCGACGGGCCTTGGGCTTGCCGCGCGAACTGGTGCGACGCGCGCGCTCGGAAGCGGACAGGTGCAGCTGGCCGGCGAAACGCGCGGTGCTGTCGTCGTCCTCGACGCCCGCGACCATCACGTGCGAACCACGGTTGCCCTTGTGCTTGGGTCCGGTGCCGCGCTCTTCGCTGCGCGGCGCCGCCGGCTTGGGATGGCCATGCCCGTGGCTGCCCGGCTTGCGGGCGGTGGTGGCGGCCTCGTCCTCGGGCACCGCGGCGGCCGCGAGCTCCGCTTCCTTGCGCAGGCGCTCGGCATCGGCTTCGGCCTGGCGCTGGCGCTCGGCCTCCTCGGCGCGGCGCTTGTCCTCCTCGGCCAGGCGCTGCTGCTCGGACAGGTTGCGCTGGCGCGATTCCTCGAGCTTGCGCAGGATCTCCGCCTGCTCGTCGTTCACCGGCGCCGGCGCGGCCTTGTCGGCCTCGCTCGGCTTGACCAGGGTGACCTTCTTGCGCACAACCACATCGACGGTGGCCTTGTTCTTGCCGCCGCCGACGGTGATTTCCTGCTTGCGCGTGCGGTTGAGCGTGATCTTCTTCGGCGCGACCGCGTCCTCGGCCGGCTTGTCGGCCTTGCCGTGGGTGCGGCGCAGGAAGCCGAGCAGCTTGACCTTCTCGGTGCTGGTGACGACCTGGTCGGGGTCGTTGAACGCCATGCCCGCTTCGGACAACTGCTCGAGCAGCTTCTCCACCGGCGTATTGACCAGGGCGGCAAGCTTGCGGATGGTGGTTTGTTGCGACATTCGGATCCTATGCTCTGTTTGGCGCCCCCTCGCCGAGAGCAAGGGAAGCGCGGATTCTAAGCCCTGATCGGTGCAGGGCGGCGTTCATCGCGAGATCATGCGCCGTGCTCCGGGCGTGTCACCGTGGCGTTCACTCGCCACGCTCCAGGCGGGCGATTTCCTCGGCGCGGGCGGCCAGGATCAGCGCGGCGGCGCGCGCCTCGTCCAGGCCGTCAATGCCGAACTCGACCACTTCGTCGGCGCCGAGGTCGGACAGGTCCTCGCTCGTGCGCACACCATGCGAGGCCAGCGCGTACGCGGTCTCGTCGTCCATGCCTTCCAGCGCGAGCAGGTCCTCGGCCGGCGCGTGCTCGTCGAGCTCCTCCTCGACCGCGAGCGCGTCGTTGAGCAGCGCGTCGCGGGCGCGGGCGCGCAGTTCCTCGACGATGTCCTCGTCGAAGCCCTCCACCGCCAGCAGTTCGCCGACCGGCACGTAGGCGATCTCCTCGACCGTGTTGAAGCCCTCGGAGACCAGGATGCCGGCGATCTCCTCGTCGACCTCGAGCTTCTCCTGGAACAGCGCGCGGGCGGCGGCCTGCTCGGCCTCCGACTTCGCCGCGACCTGGTCC
>JAFAEU010000167.1 GCA_023423855.1 Pseudomonadota bacterium
GGCGAGGACACCGCGGTCAAGTTCATGACCGACGGCGTCCTGCTGGCCGAGATCGCCTCCGACCGCTGGCTGTCGCGTTACGACACCATCATCATCGACGAGGCGCACGAGCGCAGCCTCAACATCGATTTCCTGCTCGGCTACCTCAAGCAGCTGCTGCGCAAGCGCCGCGACCTGAAGCTGATCGTCACCTCCGCGACCATCGACACCGGACGCTTCTCGAAGCACTTCGATGATGCGCCGGTGGTGGACGTCGAGGGTCGCGGCTACCCGGTGGAAGTGCGCTGGCGCCCGCTCGAAGGCGAAGGGGAGGACGAGGGCCAACGCAGCGTCCTCGACGGCATCGTCGCCGCCTGCGACGAGATCATGCGCGAACGCGGCACCGGCGACACCCTGGTGTTCCTGCCCGGCGAGCGCGAGATCCGCGACGCCCACCAGGCGCTGGAGCAACGCAAGTACCGGCATACCGAAGTGGTGCCGCTGTACGCGCGGCTGTCGGCGCGCGACCAGGACCGCGTGTTCAACCCCGGCCCGCAGCGGCGCATCGTGCTGGCGACCAATGTCGCCGAGACCTCGCTGACGGTGCCGCGCATCCACTACGTGGTCGATCCGGGCCTGGCGCGGGTCAAGCGCTACAGCCCGCGGCAGAAGCTCGACCGCCTGCACGTCGAACCGGTGTCGCAGGCCAGCGCCGACCAGCGCAAGGGCCGCTGCGGGCGTATCGCGCCGGGCACCTGCCTGCGACTGTATTCGGAAGCGGACTTCCTGTCGCGTCCACCTTTCACCGATCCGGAGATCCGCCGCGCCGCGCTGGCGGGGGTGATCCTGCGGATGCTGTCGCTGGGACTGGGCGACATCGACGCCTTCCCCTTCGTCGAGCCGCCCGACTCGCGCGCGGTGGCCGACGGCTGGCAGCAGCTGGCCGAACTCGGCGCGGTCGACGCGCGGCGCAAGCTCACCGACATCGGCCGCACCATGGCGAGGCTCCCGGTCGACGTGAAGCTGGCGCGGATGCTGATCGCCGCGCAGCGCCACGGCTGCCTGCAGGAGATGCTGGCGATCGCGTCCTTCCTCGGCATCCAGGATCCGCGCGAGCGCCCCGCCGACCAGCGTGCGGCGGCAGACAACGCACACGCGCTGTTCGCCGACCCGAAATCGGAATTCGTCGGCATCCTCAAGCTCTGGGAGGCCTACCGCGAGGCGCACGAGGAACTGACCCAGTCGCAGCTGCGCAAGTGGTGCGAGAAGCATTTCCTCGGCTTCCTGCGCATGCGCGAATGGCGCGAACTGCACCGGCAGCTGAAGCTGCAGTGCGCGGAGCTTTGGGAAAAACCGGGGTCAGGGTCGGCGTTTCCCCGCGCAATCGAAGAACCGGCCAGGTCCGGAGGAAAAGTCGACCCTGACCCCGGGTTTCCTCCCAGGGCATACGCATCGCTGCACCGCGCGCTCATCGCCGGCCTGCCGACGCAGCTTGGCCATCTCACCGAACGCGGCCTCTATGAAGGCCCGCGCGGACGCCGTTTCCAGCTGTTCCCGGGATCGGCGCTGGCGCGCAAGCCGCCGCCGTGGGTGCTGTCGGCGACCCTGCTCGACACTGAAAGGGTCTGGGCGATTACCAACGCCGCCATCGAGCCGGACTGGGCCATCGCCGAACTGCCGCACCTGCTCGCGCGCCGCCACCACGACCCGCGCTGGTCACGCGCCCAGGGACGCGTGCTCGGCAGCGAGCAGGTCAGCCTGTTCGGGCTGGTGCTGGCGCCGAAGAAACCGGTCGACTACGGACGGCTGTATCCGCTGGAGGCGCGCGAGCTGTTCCTGCGTGACGCGCTGGTGGCGGGCGAGGTCAACCTGCGCAGCCCGTTCGTCGCGCGCAACCTGAAGATGCTCGAGGCCGCGCGCGAGGAAGAGGCCAAGCAGCGCAGGGCGGGGCTGGTCGTCGACGAGGACTGGATGAGGCAGTGGTATGCCGACCGGATTCCGGCGGAACTCGTCGACGCGCGTTCGCTGGACGCCTGGTACGGCAAGCTGCCGGCGGGCGGGAAGCCGTCGCTGGAGTGGTCGCGCGACGAACTGCTGATGGGCGAGGGCGCCGATGCGTTCCGCTTCCCGGCCTTCATCGCCCTCGGCGACGCGCGCCTGGCCGTGCGCTACCGCTTCGAGCCGGGCGCACCGGACGACGGCATGACGATCTCGGTACCGCTGCACCTGCTCAATGCGCTGGATCCCGCGCGCCTGTCGTGGCTGGCCCCGGGCTTCGTCGCCGACAAGGCCGCGGCCATGATCCGCGCGCTGCCCAAGACGCTGCGCCGCAATTTCGTGCCGGCGCCCGACTTCGCGCGCGTGTTCGCCGAAGCGCACGGCGCCGACGAGCCGGATGCCTTCGCCGGCACGCTGGCGCGCTTCCTCAAGCGCATGACCGGCGTGGATGTTGCCGCCACCGATTTCGACGAATCCGCGCTGGAGCCGCACCTGCGCGCGAACCTGCGCCTGGTCGACGTGCGCGGTCGCGGCGACGGCCACGTACTGGCC
>JAFAEU010000227.1 GCA_023423855.1 Pseudomonadota bacterium
AGCCGAGCGTGGTGCTCAACGCCGTCAAGGACGGCTCGGGCAACTACGGCTACAACGCCGCGACCGGCGAGTACGGCGACATGATCGCGTTCGGCATCCTGGACCCGACCAAGGTCACCCGTTCGGCGCTGCAGAACGCGGCCTCGATCGCCGGCCTGATGATCACCACCGAGGCGATGGTGGCGGAGCTTCCGAAGAAGGAAGAGCCGCACGCCCACGGCGGCGGTGGCGGCATGGGCGGCATGGGCGGCATGGATTTCTGATCCACGCTTTGCCGCGACACCTGCAATACGAAAAGCCCCGCAGCAGTGCGGGGCTTTTTTAATGGCCTGCCATGTGTCGTACCGCGTTTCGATGGTGGGCGCGGGCGGTTGCGCCAACCTGTGCGAGTGCTGCTCAATGCGCCTCGTAGCGCAGTTGACCTTCGATCCCCGTTGTCGCGACCTCGGGGTGGAAGCGCAGGACCAGGCCGTCGTCGCGCCTGCGGAGCAGCAGTGTGGCTTCGAGGCGGGCGGGCTGCCCCGGGCTGGCGACGGCTTCCGCCGCGTTGCCGTTGCGACCCTGCAGGACGATCCGCATCTTCCCTTCGCGCACATGGAATTCGCCTTCCATCGAGACCCGGCGCCCCTTTCCCTTCAACCGGATCCGTGCCGGGGTGGGGCGCGTGATCCGGTCGATGCGGATGCTGCAGTCCCTGGCCTCGAATGCACCGACACTCGCGCCGGAACATTGCAGGCGTGCGGCATCCATCGGCGGCGTGCAGGCACATGCCGTGAATGCAACCAGTGACGCGAGCGGCAAGTGCGACCATCCACGCGCGGCGGCGCGCCGGGGCATGCGATGGATCACTGGTCGGAGATCTTCAGGTGTTCCACCTGGCCGAAAGTGGGAACGTCGCAGCTCTCCTGGCCACTGAAGTCCGCGGTCGGCATGTTCTGCACGCCCTGCGTGGCGTCGGCGGGCATCTCGTGGCAGGCCGGCGCGGTCATCGCGCCGCCGTTTCGACAGGTGATGGTGAGGTTCCAGCAGGCTTGCAGGGGGCTGTCGCCGCCAGTGCGTTGCACCTGGCAGTCGACGCCGTTCGGCCCGGGTGCGCCGCAATCGACGCGTGCGGCATTGCGCTCGCCGACGGTGCAGGCACCAAGCAGCAAGGCTGATGCAATGGCGGAAGTGCGGATGAGCAGGATTGGCAGCATGGGTGTGTTGTCCTTGGCAGGGAGTGGTGTCAGTAACCGATGACGATGGACGCGGAGTTCTTTGGGCCTCGGCCGGGGTTGGGGTTGAAGTCCAGTCGGAACGCCTGTGCGAATGCGTCGCGCGTGTACCAGTCCTGGATCCCCAGCGCACGCGCACCGGCATCGCCGTGCAGCGTGGCGGTGACCGTGTAGCGGCCGATCGGGATGTCCTCGATCTGGTAGTTGTCCACCCAGTAGTGGTCGCGCAGGCGCAGTTGCAGCGTCTTGCCCTGCGATCCGTCGATCAGCGGGCCGTCCGGTGTCAGGGTGATCTCGATGTCCGACAGGTCCTCGTGGAAGTCGAGGTCGGTGGTCAGCTGGATGAAGCCGCCGTAGTAGCCGTACTCGTTGTCCGGCGTGCGTCCTTCCAGCTTCCAGGAGAAATCGCGCACGGCACCCTCCTCGCTGAAACCGTCGTTGTCGTGCGGATGCAGTTCCAGGGTGTAGGTGCGGCCGTTGTAGTCCTTCTTGATGGACGCTTGCGCGCGCCATGCGCCGGGATGCAGCTTGATGCGGTAGCGGCCGTCGGCCTTGCTGCTGCCGTGGATGTAGGAGGCGTAGAACACGGTGTTGTCGAGCAGGATCTTGGCGCCGGCCACGGGATTGCCATGGGTATCGACCACCAAACCGGTGGCATGGCCGGACCCGGCGCTGCCGGCGGCGCAGGCGCCCAGTCCGGCCAGCAGCAGGGGGGCGAGGAGAAACATCGTTGCCTTCGTCTTGTGCATGTCGTGGGTGTCGGAAACCATTGGGAAGCTGGACGGGCGTGGCGCGCGGGTTTCCTGCCCGCGCGCTCGTCCGGCCCGGGGTCGTTGCGGGTGCGGGGGCCTGATCCGCGCGGCGAACATCCGGCGCAGGGCGAACCGGGCCCGGCGCCGTGGGCGTCAGCGCCCCAGCAGGCCGCGCAGCATCCCCTTCGCCGTTTCCTTGGCAGCCGGCTTCGCGGCTTCGCGCGCGGCGCCTGCGCCGAGCCCCGGCATCAGCATCGCGGTCGACTTGCTGCGCACGCGCACGTTCCACTCCGGCTTCCACTCACGCGCTGCGCCTGCCGGGCGCGGCTGCGCCACCGAGCGTTCGTTGCCGTAGGCGATCATCTGCACCATCGGCGCGCCCTCGCTGTCGGCGAACGCCTCGCGCGGGATCCGGCAACTGCTGGCGTCGGCGCCGAGCAGGGTGCGCTTGCCGGTCCACTGCGCCACCAGGTTGCCGGGCAGGTAGTCCATCAGTTCCGGGCCGGCGTAGCCGTCTTCCGAACTGCTCCACATCACCACGGTCTCGCCGTGCGTGGCCATGGCGTGGATGAAGTAGGCGCTGGCGCCGTCGACGGTGTTCCAGCCCAGGGTCATGCCTTCGCGGGGATTGCCGGAACTTTCGAGTTGCAGCGCGGACAGGAAGTCGTCGCCGTCGCCGAGCGCGAACTGCATCGAGCCCGGCAGGCCGTCGCCGCTGAGCTGGTGCGTGCCGACCAGCGAGGCCTTGTCGGGAATCGCGCGGCGGGCGGCGGGGTTGGGCCACAGCACGTGCTGCGGGGTGATGTCTGGCCCTTGGTCCGGTACCTTGCGCGGCGCCATCGCGCGTCCGCTCTGGACCACCTTTCCGTTGCGGACCGTCATCGAATATTCGACCGGCTGGCCGCTGCGTGCCTGCTCGCCGCAGCCCCAGTAGTAGCGGATCTTGTAGGTGCCACCGTCGGCCAGGCCGAGGCCGTCGGTGCCGTCGTTGCGGCCGACGACGGGGGATTCGCGCTGTTCGCGCGGCAGCAGGTCGATGCTGTTGCCCAACTGCAGCCCCTTCGGCACCGCCTGGCTGGCGGGCCGCCCCGGCGCGGTGCGGTTGTACAGCGCGATGTCGGCGTACTTGCCGGGCATGCCCGGGTGTCGCGCCATGCCGTAGCCGGGGCGCTGGCCGCCCATGGCGCCGGCCAGGCGGCCGATCGCGCCCATGCCGGGCATGCCCGGCATGGCGTGGGTGGCGACGTCGATGTAGAGCTCGGTCTGCGCGGCCCGTGCGGGCGCGGACGGAGTGGCGACGGACAGCGCAAGCGCCAGGGCCGACGCGGCGGGAAGACGGGTAACAGGCATGGTCGTGTCCTTGCAGGAGAAAACGGACCGGAGTGCGGTCCGGCCGTGCCCGGTGCATCCGGGCGTCCCATCCACGAGAAAGCGCGACGGCACCTGACAGGAGGAACGAGGCCTGTCGCGACCCGCGAGCGGGCGGGCCGGGGTGACGGTGCGCGTCAGCGCGGGGTGTGGCGCAGGGTGGCGGTGCCGACGTCTTCCAGTGACCCCATCGGCCCGAGCCCGTTGAGGAAGGACCACTTGGCGGTGGCGAAGACTTCGCTGCCGTGAATCTCCCAGTCGTCGATGACCGCCTTGCCGTCGATGAGGTCGTCGCGATGGTTCACCAGGTAGGCGCCCGGCGCGCCGACCAAGTCGGCCGCGGGCGGGGCGGTCACGCCGCCGCAGGACATGCCTGAGATCGTCACCGGGGGCGAGGGCAGTTCGAGCCAGACGCGGATCGACTCGACCTTGCCCTCGTTCTTGTTGAGGTCGCCGGCATCGATGCCGAGGTCCATGCCGAGGAAATGCCCGGTATCGCTCCAGGCCGACACCGTGCCCGGGATACATCCGGGGGCCTTCTGTGTATACGCCTGTTTGAGCGACTCCATCGGTCCGCTGGACGGTTCGAAGTACGACGTGGCGCTGTTCAACGTGCCGTCGATGCTGAACGCGACTTCCGCGGACAGTTCGCTGCTTTCGGCGAACGACAGGTAGCTGCCGTTGAGGGACCGCGTGTCCAGCTCGAACCGCGTGTCGACCTTGAACTCCAGGTCGAAGTGCAGGCAGCCATCGACCTGTTCTTTCATCTTGTCGAGGACCGGCGAATTCTCGATGCCAAGCAACGCAAGCTGCCTGTCGAACCCCAGATAGGCATGGGCGATCCGGTGGACGATGTGCTTTTCCACGCACATCTCGTATTCCTCGTCCATGCACTTGGGGCCGACGGTGTCCTCCAGCAGCTCGGCGACTTCGTCGAGGACGTTCGAGTCGTCCTCGTATCCGAGCAGTTCGCGCTGCCGCGCGTAGCCGAGCACGGTCAGGATGGCCGCACGCCCGGCGGCGCAGCTCTGGCCGGCCGCCGCCAGGCGCGGCTGGACCACTTCGCGGTCGAGCTGCTCGAAGTACGGATCGAGCAGGGCGGCAAGGTTCCCCGGAGGCTCGCCCCGCTGCGCCGCCTGGTGCTCGGCCTGCATGACGGCGCGCATTTCGCTGGCGATCCGTTCCTCCGCGGAGCCGCCGATCCGCTTGCGCGCTTCCTCGACGTCGCCCATCAGCCCCTTGGCCGCGCCGTAGCCACTGAAGTGCGTGACCACGATGGCGATGCCTTCGGACTTGAGCACCGGCTCGGCGAAGACCAGCCGGTCGTCCGAGTAGCCGTAGAGGATCCGCTCGCCCGGCGGGATCGGCGTGGCCGGTGCGATGTCGAGCGTGGCCGGCACGTCGAACAGCAGGCCGGAGGGCTGCAGGTCGACGGTGGCGTCGGTGCCGTTGCCGAAGGGCAGGCCGTCGAGCCTGGCCACCGGCGTCATCGTGATCGAGGTGACCTGGCGCAGCGAATCGGCGGGGACGGTGAGGGTGAACACGGTGCCGTCGGCGGCGGTGGCGCTGATCGTGCCGCCCTTGAAGCCGATCACTTCGGTGACCGCGCGCGCTTCGTCCAGCGTCGGGACGACGCGGATCGCGTCCTCGTAGTGGCCCAGTTCCACCGGACCGGTGCTGCTGTCGCCGGCGCCGCTGCCCCCGGGCCTGCAGCCCTGCAGCAGGCTGGCGGCGAGGGCCACGACCGTGACGAACCCTGCGGTCTGCAGGGCCCGCCACAGGGCCGCCTTCCAGGAGGGCGGTGGAGCCGGGGCGATGGCGCGGCCGGGACACGCGGCCTGTGCACGGCCGTGCGGGTGGCCGGAGACGGGATGGATGGGCATGGGGGCACCTTCATGGAGGGCCGGAACGGCGGCCCGCCGGTCCGGTCGGGCCGGACAGGCCATCCACGAGATCCGGCGGCGCGGACTGACAGCCGCCGCGCGCGATGGATCAGTCGCCGACCACGGCCAGCTCCAGGTAGCGCCCGTAGTGCGCCTGCAGGCCGTCCAGCGGCGCCTGCATCGCGTTGCGCTCGGCGGGCGAGAGCGCGGCGAAGGGATCGCGCGCCAGCACTTCGACCGCGTGCTCGCGCTTGTGCGGCTCCAGTCCGGCCAGTCGCGCCTGTCCGGCCGCGCCGGCGTAGCGCTGGTGCAGCATCCGCGCGTAGAGCACGTCGTGCACGGCGCGCTTGAGGTCGGCGTACCCGGCCACGGACAGGCCGGCGCGGGCGGCCACCTGGCGACCCTCCTCGTCGTACTTCGACAGCGACACGAAATGGC